>NZ_JBWKYN010000146.1:0-14951 GCF_059423785.1 Arcicella sp. GW458-12-2-14-TSB2
TTTAAATTTCTGACCTCCGCTATTTTGTTCGTTATCCAACACTACTCAAACGATTGATACATCACATAGGTATCTACTAAGCCTAATTGTTGATGATTAAATGCCTTGGGAATAGTACACATAATTTGAAACCCAATATTTTCCCACAGCTTTACCGCATACGTATTGGTGCTGACTACAATATTAAATTGCATGGCTTTGAAGCCTAACAATTTAGCTTCTTGTAAAGAATGTTCCCCCAAAAATTTGCCAATACCCTTTCCTTGAAAACTGGGATGAACCATGTACGAGCCATTGGCTACATGCGAGCCTAAATCTATTTGGTTAGGCTTAATAATATAAGTCCCACAAATTACGCCATCTTCTACTGCCACATAAGTAAACATATAATCAGCAAACCAATGTTTGGCTAGGGCTGATTTGGGGGTGCGAGGGTCAATTACATAGGTATCTCCAGAAGCTATTACTTGATGAAATATTTCCCAAATACCATCATAATCTGTCGTAATATCAGCTTTCCTTATTTCCATAATTTACAAAAGCTATCTTGGTTTATATTTTACAAAACCAAATAAATGAATGAATATAGAGCGCGAAGCTCTGAAATTAAAAGGTACAGCAGCCAACGAAAGCACTGTGATTGGAATGATATAATAGAGAATTGGAGGGTCGTTGAAAATAAAGAAAATAGCAACGCCTAAAAGTGCTAAGAAACCCACATTGATACCATAGCTAATAAACATGGCACCATACCAAAAACCGGGTTCTACTTCAAAACGTAGGTTGCAAACAGGGCAATTGTCGTGCATTTTATCAAATTTGTTAATTTGCCAAAACGGATACATAAACATTTTGCCTTCTCTACACTGTGGGCATTTTGCTTCAATAATGGCTTGAATCCTAGAATGTTTTACATCCAATTTTAGCTTAGTACTATCTTCCATATCTGTTTAATTTATATTGACAAAGTTAAGCTAATTCAATAAAAACTCAATTTTTATACTACTTGCTTTCGTGATTATCGTTTTGATGAATAATAGTATGGCAGAATAAAGTAATTTTGAATACCCGAATAGCTCATTTTAATAGCAAAGTATATGTCGAATACAAATAACCTAATTCTTACCCAACAACCAGATAAAAATCTCTCTAAACTCCAGAAACAGTTTAATGATTATGTACAGAAAATTGATGAATTGAAGCTAAGGCTTATAACGGATAAACAACAAATTGAAATAATTACCAGTACTATTCAAAAAGAGGTAGCCCCACTTGAAAAAAAGCATCTATCCAAAATTGCCGACTTAGTATTTGTTTTTGATAAACATCATGATGACCCTTTTTTTAAGCGTAAGGAGAAAGAAAAAATAGCCCATTTTATTTTAGAGAAATCTGTTGAATTAATTGAGAGGGCTGGGGTTGAGGAACTGATTCCAATTTTTAATAAATATAATGAGACTGGAACCTACGAGGAACTTAGCGAAGAATATGAAAAGAAAAATATAGCATCTATTAAGGATACCATGCGATATGAATTTGGACTTGAATTAAGTGAAGAAGAGTTAAACATTGATAATGCTGAGGAATTAGAAGAACTATTTGAACAAAAGCTGACAGAGAAACAAGCGAGTGAGGAGGCAAAAAAAACAGCAAAACAAAAAACAGCAAAACAATTAGCAAAAGAAGAGAAGCTAAAAAAAGAGGCTAACAATATCAGTAAATCAGCACGAAGTATTTATACAGATTTAGTAAAAATGTTTCATCCTGACCGTGAACAGGATGAAGCCGAACGGGCACGTAAAACCGAAATTATGAAGGAAATAACGGCTGCTTATGAAAAAGATGATTTGTTTGAATTGCTCAGACTGAAAATAGCATTGACGAGTACTAATATTGCATCGCTAACGATGGCCGATGAGCAACTGAAGTACTACAACAAGCTATTGAAAGAACAAATAAATGAGTTAGAGGCAAGTCTGTGGGAACTGCATAATCAAGCTACAATCACCAATAATGGCAGTAGTTTATTTCAACGTTTTGGAGGAGATACTAAAACGATGAAGATGAAATTTAAGAAAACTACCAATTACTTGAAACAAATGATCAATGAAGTAGACAGAAATATTGAAGTCTTAAGATTCAAGGAAAATATGCGAAGATTCCTAAAAGACTATTATGCTGATTAGTTTATAGATTGACCACTTCATTCAAGGCCAGTGCAAGTCTGTCTGAGCCAGCCTGTAAAGACCAATTCTTACGAACGTTCGTCAAAGCAAAATCAGCCATTTCTTTTCTAAGCTCTTTGTCTGTAATCAACTTTTCAATATAATAGGCTAGCTCACTTGCTTTATTATTCGTTAAAAAGCCATTTTTGCCATGAATTACAGTTTCACGCACACCTGCTTCGGCAATAGCCACTACTGGTATGCCACAAGCATTGGCTTCTAAAGGAGCAAAGCCAAAAGGTTCTAGTTTAGATGTGTATACCAAGCATACTGCATTGCTAAGTAATTGTATTAATTCACTATCAGAAACCATTTTCTTTAGCTCAATCTCTACGTTTAGCCCTTTAGCAAGCTTTTGCATTTCTTGCCAATATTCCTCAGTAGCCATATTGCCTATCCAGAGTAACTTCGGTCTGTTTTGTTTAATTAAGCCCAATGCTCTAATGGCAAATTCAGGGTTTTTATGTGTCATGAAACTTCCTAGCCCGACCACATAATCATTTTGACTAGTACCATCAGTTGACGGATGAAATAATTCAGTATCAACCCCCAAATAACAAACTTCGGAAGGTAATCCATACACTCGCTGACAACTTTCAGCAGAGAAATAAGAATTGACTAACACTTTATTAAAAGCATCAAAATTTATCCGTTCTTCTCGTACAAACATACGGAACCTATTTAAACGCCATGCACTAGCAAATGTATGAGTCCAGTATTGTAAACTAAACTTACTTTGTGACCTATCAGGTGCTTCCCAAACTTGTTTTGGCATGGCTTCGTACAAAAAGCGCATTGGTTCGCCTAAGTACAATACCTTTGGTATTTTGATGAATTTGCCGATGAAGGGAACGGCATAATATGAACAGCTATTGGCAAAAAGTACATCAAAATTACCAGCATGAATTTCATTAGCACATTGTTGACAGTGCGCTTCCATGGCAAGCATATTGGCTTCTTTTTCAAAAAATAGTAAAGATATTTTTTCTTTAAAACTAGGATTAAGCTTAGTATGAGTTACGGGTACTGAATGAAGAATTACTTCTGAGGGCAATTTCATAAAACCACCCGCATCAGGATTTACCGCCCAAACTTCTACATGATGTCCACGTTCTACTAAACCTTGAATGTGATACTGTAAGGCTCTGCTACCTCCACCACTATGTAAATTATGCCAAACAGCAATTTTCATTTTTTTAATAGTTATAATGTTTATATAGACGATAGAATCTGATTTTACTTCAGAATGTTAATGGGTCTAAATTCTTGAAATGCCCATTCATCCTAATTCTTTCTTTTGTTTTTTCTATTTCTTGCAATACCGTGATTACTCTTTCCAGATGCTGTATTAAAAAGCCTTGTCTTTCTGCTTCGGTTGGCATTTTTAGTAATTGGTATTCTTCTTCCAAGGATAACCCAATTTTATGGGCTATTTGATAGGAGTAAGGCTGGTCTTTATTGATGTCGAAAGTGTTTTCTTCTTCTAGCAATTTGTATAATACCTTTACTCTTTCTACTAAACCAATCATTACTATTGGTCGGACTTCCACTTCGGGCAACATTTCTAAAACCCCACCAGCATACATTTTTAGCTTGACGGGATTCTGAAAGTCAATAATTCTAAAGGTTCTTATTCCCTCGGTTTTGATGTCCATTCTTCCATCATCGTATCTTTTTGATACTGAAATGATTTTTACTTCAGTACCAAAGCCCGGTAATTTCCCATCAATAAAAGTTGGAATACCAAAGGTATTATCATTGTCCAGACATTCATTGATTAATTCGCGATAACGAGGCTCGAAAATATGAAGATTGAGGGCTTCCATTGGATAAACCACCAAATTGAGCGGGAATAAAGGAAGAAATTTTTGCATGACTAAGTTATCTCGTTACGATTACTTATCGATTTAAAAATTAATGAGCTACTACTTTTTCAATCGAAAAGCCTGCACTTATGATATCCAATAGTGGGTCTTGTCGCATATACTGACGAATCTGGATTTTGTATTTCCCATTTTTAGGAAAATGAAAATCTTTGAAGACTAATACTTTATGGTCGTAAATATCGCCTAGTCCTTCGCCTAAAGAACGTCCAGAAGTTTGGTCGAACAAGATTACTTCATCCAATTTTTGATGAATTATTTTTCCTGTTTCTGTCGTTAAGTAATGCGTCAAGTACAAATTATAGTAAGGATAAGAGCGATTGTTACGAATGGTATAAAAAACATTGTAGGCTGATACTGAGTCTTTTACTTCAAAAGTAAAAGTGGGAGCATCTTTAATAAACCATTTTGCATCAGGAATATCGTAGTTTTCCTTTAAGATGGTATTGGTATCACAAGATGAAAGTGTGAACAAACAAATGGTTAACAAAGCCATGATATAATGGTTCAGACGCATGGTGGGCGTGCTGAACCATTGTTGAATAGCTTTGTTAACCAAATATTTTGTACTCGACATATCGCTAAACTGCTTTGCTATCGTCATTGTTACGGTTATTGTTCCGATTTTGTGGCGGACGATTCTGTTTTTGATGATGGGGCTTTTTATTTCCCTGATTATTATTATTCGTTTTAGCTGGCTGAGCACCTTTGTCCTGTTGTGGCTCCGACGCATTAGCATTAGGCTGTTGATTACCTTGCTGTTGTGGTTTAGGGCCTTTAGGATGCTGAGGTTTATGATTATTTTTAGGATGAGTAGCCTTTTGTTGCTCTTGTCCTTTTGCTCCCTGTTGTTTTGGCTGTTGAACAGGCTTTTCTTGTTGATGTGCCTTATCTTCAGTTTTCACAGGGCGTTGTTCAGCCTTTACTTCTCTTTTTTCTTGTTTGAATTCTTTACGTTCAGGACGAGGGTTGTCTTTTTTCTCTGATTTGAAGTCAGGACGGTCGCCTTTTTTCTTATCAAAGCTTTTCTTACCACCGTTTCCGCCGTACTTTCTATCCATTTTGTCTAAATCTGCATTTAAAGGACCAGCACCTTTTTCGATTTCTAGTTCAATTTTTGCAGACTCAGCACCATCGATAGACTGTGGTTTTACGCCCCTTTCGTTCAAGGTCATAATTTCCTTTACTCTATCAACCGTTACAGGAATCCAGTTACTTTCTTCGCCTCTATAACCAAACCACATTACTCTTTTGAAAATATCCGTTTTCTGTAAAAAAGCTTCACCCTTTATCGTTTGAAGAGATTTTTCAATTGTCGGAATATCTTTCAAAGCATCCATATAAGTTTCTAGTTCATAATTCAAGCAACATTTAAGTCGCCCGCATTGACCAGAAAGTTTTACAGGATTCAAGGAAAGGTTTTGATAACGAGCCGCCGAAGTAGTTACGTTTTTAAAGTCAGTCAGCCAAGTAGAACAACACAATTCTCGCCCACATACGCCAATACCACCAACTCTAGCAGCTTCTTGACGAAGGGAAATTTGTTTCATTTCAACCCTAACTTTAAACTCGCTCGCAAGCATTTTAATTAATTCTCTGAAATCCACACGGTCGTCAGAAGAATAATAAAAGATAGCTTTGGTATTATCAGATTGAAACTCTACGTCTGAGAGCTTCATATTCAATTTTAGTTCCTTGATAATTTCACGGGTGCGATACATCGTAGGGTAATCACGTGCAACGGCTTGGTCGTGTTTTTCAAGGTCTTTATCATTGGCTTTTCGGTAGATAACTTTTATTTCCTCGTTATCTTTTAGGCCTTTCTTTAGCATTTGTAAACGCACAAGCTCGCCTTGTAAAGATACAAAGCCAAGATGATGCCCACTTGGAACATCAACGATTACAGGGTCGCCAGCATAGAGTTCAATTTGATTAGTGTTTCTGAAATATTCTTTTCTACCACCTTTAAATTTTACTTCTACCACATTGAACTTACTAAAAGTAGGAATATCCATATTCGACAGCCAGTCGAACACGTTCATTTTATTACAACCGCCCGTACCGCAAGCACCGTTGTTCTGACATCCTCCAACAGCACCACCGTCTTTATTTTTAGTCCCACAGCTTCCTGAGGAGCAAGATTTACATCCCATAATTTAAGGAGAGAATGAAAAAAACATTCTACTTTATGTGTTTATAAATAAGTATGATTAATACCTCAACACATCTAACCCAATATCTTTTCGATAATATTTTCCATCAAAAAGCACATCTTGGGCAGCTTTTTGAGATTTTTGAATGGCTTTCTCTAAGGTATTCGACATGCCTGTCAATGCCATTACTCTACCACCATTCGTGAGTACTAAATTATTGTCTAGTTTAGTACCTGCATGAAAAATTGTAGCTTCTTTGATTGAATCATAGCCCACGATTACATCACCTTTTCTATAGTCATTCGGGTAACCACCAGCTACAACTACCGTAGTAACGGCATGTTGTTTACTTACTGTAAAGTCAGCCTCATGCAATTCATTTTTGGCAGTGGCAATCATTAAAGCTAAGAAATCAGACTCAATTCTTGGTAAAACCACTTCTGTTTCAGGGTCGCCCATTCGAGCATTATATTCAATTACATAAGGTTCGCCTTCGTGATTCATTAAACCAATAAAGATAAAACCATTGTATTTTATGCCTTCAGCTTTTAGACCAGCCAGCGTGGGCTTGATTACCTGAGTATCTACAGCCTCCATGAATTTAGCTGTAGCAAATGGCACAGGTGAAACTGCACCCATACCGCCAGTATTTAAACCTGTATCGCCTTCGCCAATGCGCTTATAGTCTTTGGCTTCAGGTAAAACTTTGTAAGAATCTCCATCTGTTAATACAAAAACAGATAGTTCTATGCCTGTTAAAAACTCTTCAATAACCACTTTGCTACTAGCATCACCAAATTTTGCGTCAACCAACATTTCGGTTAAGGCTTCTTTGGCTTCGTCTAGCGAAAGGGCAATAATTACTCCTTTACCAGCGGCTAGTCCATCGGCTTTTAATACGATAGGTAGCTTTTGGGTTTCTAAATATTTTAAACCGTCTTCAAGGGTATCTTTGGTAAAAGTCTGCGATTTCGCTGTTGGAACGCCATACTTTACCATAAAGTTTTTCGAGAAATCTTTTGAACCTTCCAACATTGCTCCATGAGCATCCGGACCAACCATCAGAACGTGTTTTAAATCCTCTCTCGACTGAAAATAGTCTCTTACTCCTTTCACTAAAGGCTCTTCAGGTCCCACAATTACTAACTCAATACCATTTGTTAAAACGGCTTCAGCTATTTTCTCAAAGTCATTATATGAAATAGGCAGATTTGTAGCAATTTGTGCAGTACCAGCATTACCCGGTGCTACAAACAATTTATCACAAAGAGTACTCTGGGATATTCTCCAAGCAAAAGCGTGTTCACGTCCGCCAGAGCCTAAAATTAGTGTATTCATTTATTGTTATTTTCTTGTGTTTCAATGATTAATTACCGCATAATCATTGAAACATTCCATTAAGCAATTTTATTGATTGATTCTTAAGGATTTGCCTAGTACCCTTTTAAGTAACTTATCTAAAATAAACAACGTGTTGTTGTGTGAATAGTTAAATATTGTATGCCATTGCATTAAACTACAGCGTAAAACCG
Organism: Arcicella sp. GW458-12-2-14-TSB2; assembly: GCF_059423785.1. Classification (NCBI taxonomy): domain Bacteria; kingdom Pseudomonadati; phylum Bacteroidota; class Cytophagia; order Cytophagales; family Flectobacillaceae; genus Arcicella; species Arcicella sp. GW458-12-2-14-TSB2. Next base: position 7,794 of record NZ_JBWKYN010000146.1, read on the forward strand.
CTCACAACTCACAACTCATCACTCACAACTCTTAATTCGCTACTTCACTCAAAAACTTAATCCTCATCAATCTCAATTCTTCTTCGGTAATATCATCAATATTACATTCTTCCAAGGCCACTGCGATATTGTCAGATTCAGCCTCCATGAAATATTCAAAAATTTCTTCTTGTTTATCAGGCTCAACCACTTGGTTGATATAATAATCAAGATTTAGTTTAGTACCAGAATAACAGATATGTTCGATTTCTTCAATCAATTCAGCCATCGAAAGCTCCTTCTGGTCAGCAATGATATCCAAATCTACTTTTCTATCTACTTGTTGAATGATATGAATCTTGATTTTTGATTTATTTACAGCCGATTTCACAACTACTTCTGTAGCAGTTTCAATCTCATTATCTTCAACGTACTTTTTGATTAAGTCAATAAACTGACGACCAAATTTTACAACCTTACCCATACCCACACCATTAATCTGAGCCATCTCATCTTTAGTAGTTGGATAGGTAGTTGCCATTTCTTCAAGCGATGGATCTTGGAAGATTACATACGGAGGAAGATTTTTTTCTTTTGCTAGTTTTTTACGAAGGTTTTTCAACAACTCAAATAATGCTACATCATACGAACCACTGCCCGATGCCGCTTCTTTTTCTTCGTCTTCTTCTATTTTCTCGTTTTCATAATCGTGGTCTTTTGAAAGTGTTAATGGATAAGGGTCTTTCAAATACTCTTTTCCTTTTTCAGAAACTTTCAATACACCATAATTCTCAACATCTTTTTCTAAGAAACCTAATACCGCTATCTGACGCACCATCGAAACGCATTGTTCAATCGGTTCTGGCTCTGCATTTTTTCTGCTCTTAGATTTTGCTGCTGGTTTTGCTTTCTTTTGTTTCGGAATCGGATTTCCATCCTCATCTTCTTCGTCCGAAAATTCTACTTCGTCGTCATCGTCATCATCGTCGTCTTCGTCCTCATCAGCATTCAGTTTGAACAATGATTTAGCTTTTCCGAATGTTTCAATTTTGTTGTGTTCATAACTGCCCACATATTGGCTTTTATAACCCATCAAAATATCTGCGATATGTTGTGCATCAAAACGCTCGCCTGTTAATTCAACCGTTTTTAATGCCAATACTACTGCTTCTTCTACCTTATATTTTGGCGTTGGTTTGTTACAGTTATCGCAGAAACCACAGTCTTTATCAACGTGTTCACCAAAATAGTTTAATAACTGACGACGGCGGCAAGTACCCAAATTGGCATAATGTACCATTTCATGCAAAAGCATACGAGCAGTATCGCGCTCTGTAATGGTTTTATCCTTGTTGAATTTATCTAACTTGTTGATATCTTCTTTCGCATAAAACATGATACAAGTACCATCCAGACCATCACGACCAGCTCTACCAGTTTCTTGGTAATAGCCTTCTAATGATTTAGGAGCATCGTAGTGAATCACAAAGCGAACATCTGGCTTATCGATTCCCATCCCGAAGGCAATCGTTGCTACCATCACATCCGTTTCTTCATTCAAGAAAGCCTCTTGATTAGCCATGCGAACATCACCATCTAAACCAGCATGATAAGGTAAAGCTCTTACACCATTTACATTGAGTAAATTAGCAATTTCCTCTACTTTCTTACGGCTTAAACAATAGATAATTCCCGACTTTCCATGATTGGCCTTGATGTATTTGATAATTTGTTTATCAATATCATCACGCTTCGCACGGATTTCGTAATAAAGGTTTTTACGATTGAATGAAGACTTAAACAGCCTAGCATCGTCCATGTTCAAGTTCTTTTGGATATCCTGCTGAACTTTTGGTGTAGCTGTGGCTGTAAGGGCAATGATTGGCAACTTTGTATTGATGCTTTCTACAATAGAACGAATACGGCGGTATTCAGGGCGGAAGTCATGCCCCCACTCCGAAATACAGTGTGCTTCGTCGATTGCTACAAAAGAGATTTTGGCTTGTTTTAAAAACGCTAGGTTATCCTCTTTGGTTAAAGATTCAGGAGCGATGTATAACAACTTTACCTCTCCGCTGATAACCGCATTTTTAACTTTCGTCATTTCAGCACGGTTCAATGATGAATTCAAGAATTGAGCATTGATTCCAAATGCGTTCATTTGATCAACCTGATTTTTCATCAGGGCAATCAACGGAGAAATTACGATAGCAGTACCTTCCATCGCAATGGCAGGCATTTGATAACATAATGATTTCCCCGCACCCGTCGGCATGATGACAAAAGTGTTTTCGCCAGAAAGGGTGTTTTTTATAATATCTTCTTGTTCACCACGGAACTGGGAAAATCCAAAAGTCTCTTTGAGTTTTTCTTTTAAAAAGTCGGTGGTTTCTTGTGTAACACTCATTGTTTTTGAAACTTGTAAAAGGTTTTTTGATTAATATCGTGGTTAATAATCCTTTATCTTTGTAATAAATTTAACACAAAATCAGTCTTGAAAAACTGTTTCTAACATTGAAATTAGTAAAAAATATCCAATCAACTGCAAAAAAAGTTTTAGAGGAAGAAGCAAATGCAATCCTAAAAATTGTTGCATCAATTGATTCATCGTTTGAATCATGTGTAAATCACCTACTTAAGGCCAAAGGTCGCTTGGTGATTACTGGTATTGGCAAATCTGCAATTATCGCCCAGAAAATTGTGGCTACGCTTAATTCAACAGGAACGCCCGCTTTGTTCATGCACGCTGCCGATGCCATACATGGTGATTTAGGGATGATTCAAACAGAAGATACCGTAATGTGTATTTCAAAATCGGGCGATACACCCGAAATAAAAATTTTGATACCCCTTATTAAGCGAACTGGTGTAAAATTAATTGCAATGGTTTCAAATACAAGTTCTTATCTAGGTAAAAATGCAGATTTTATTTTACATGCCTATACTGAGAAAGAAGCTGACATCTTAAATCTTGCTCCGACAACCAGTACAACAGTAGCTTTGGCATTAGGAGATGCCCTTGCAGTATGCTTATTAGAATGCCGTGGATTTAATAGTGATGATTTTGCCAAATATCACCCTGGTGGAGCCTTAGGCAAGCGTTTATACCTGAAAGTATCAGATATTTACCCTAATCATGGATTGCCCCTAGTATCCGAAAATGCAAGTATTAAAGAGGCGTTTTTAGAAATTAGTTCTAAAAGATTAGGTGCAACAGCAGTAGTAAATCAGGACAACGACTTACTAGGTATAATTACGGATGGTGATGTACGAAGAATGTTAAACGTACATGATAATTTGGTAGGATTAACAGCGAAAGATATTATGACAGCCAAGCCAAAATCAATCAATGCCGACGCTTTTGCCGTAGAAGCTTTACAACTGATGCAAGAGAAAAGTATTACGCAGTTGGTAGTAGTTGAAAATAATAAACCCATAGGTTTTGTTCACTTGCATGATTTGTTGAAGGAGGGGTTGGTGTAGTAGGGGGCTTTTACCGCTTTATAATTTCTTCGATTAATTTGTGTTTAGGCGTATAACCCTGTTCCTGATATTAACTTTTGTTCTAATCAATATTCGAGCTTGTATTTTCTAATAATTTGAAAGTACAAGCTCTTTTTGTTATTGGCTCAATATCAATATACATCTTATTGATTATTAACATTTGATAATAAATCAATTTTATTAATAGATACTCAGTAATTTGTTGAATAAATAAATATTAATTTTCAAGTAGTATAAAAGAGATGAATGATAAAAATATTATATTTGATGTGCAATGACTTCTGCATATTTCACTATTATATTTTAAAACAATGAAAAAAATTCTATTACTCTGTTGTACCTTATTCTGCTCTTTACACACTACCTTCTCACAAAGTACAAATCGTGTAAAAATCATCTCAATCAACCCTAGCGAAGACACTGGACAGGATTATTCCTCTTGGCTCACTGATAACCTAGACTCACTTGTTGAAAGTGCATGGACTAATAATGCCAAATGGGTTGACGTTAGGCTAACTTTTGAACATAGAAGTACTATTTCAAAGCTTTCATTTTATGATTACACAGGTGTTTTTACAGAACATCCAGCTTCCATTTATGCGTTGAAAGATACTACGTTGACATTCCTTGGTTTATTTGATGGTTCTACTTATGATAATTTTGTCGATTTGAACTTAACAACTCCTATTATTGCCGACGCTATCGTTGTTAGAAAATTTGGCAATGATATCCCTCAGAAAATCAAAGTATTTGGTGACACAACACCCAATAGTCCGTCATTAAACCGTTTAAGATACTTTGCAATTACACCTAACATCAACACAGGGCAAGATTATACGCCTTGGCTTTCAGATAGTTTAGATGTATTAGTAGAAAGTTCGTGGTCGAGTAGCAACAGTGTTTGGGTTGATATAAAACTAACCCTTGAATTTAAAAGTATTATTTCAAAACTTTCATTTTTTGATTATACAGGTGTTTTTACTGATAGACCAGCCTCTATTTATGCTTTAAATGATACGACAAAAACATATTTAGGCTTATTTGATGGGTCAACGTATAATTCATTTGTTGACTTGAATTTGGCAAATCCGATTGTAGCCGATGCCATTATTGTTCGTAAATACGGCAATAATGTTCCTCAGAAAGTTAATGTTTATGGCAATCCTGTTAATGGAGCGGCCAAAGCAATTGTATCTGGATCAACAACTCCAACAACTCCAACAACGCCAACAGGTCCTACAATAGTAGGCACCAAAATCCCGATTGCCCCTAAAAGATGGTATCAACTAAACCATGTAGGGAATGGGTTAGATGCTTTATTTGATGGAAATACTGACAATGAGGTATTTACAGGATGGGGCAAAATTTTGGATAATTACGACTGCTACTATCCTTTAAAAGAAGGAGAAGTAATTAATATTCAAAGTGTAAAGTTTTATGATGGTTCTGGCACGTTGGAAAACGAACCATTTAAGTTATATGGTATTACTGACCAATGGGAAAGAGTGCTAATTGCTACCTTCACTGGAAGTACTTATAACCAATGGGTTGGCCCTAACCCAAGTGATATTAATAATTTCGTGCTTGCAAATCCTTCTACTGCTAACTTCAGATATTTACTTATCAATTGTTATGGGGGATTTCCTAGAGAAATGGAATTGTATGGTACTTATACAGCAAGTACTGTTACTCAAACAAGTCCACCTTTGAAAAATATAAAAATGAAAGATGCTTTTGGTATCAATTCATTTGAATGGGATTTCTTAAAAGCTAGTGATGCTTCTTTACTTGATGAAAATAAAGTTCAGGCTTTTAAAGCGTTTACGGGTTTTCGTCAGTATATGGACTGGGAGAAAATAGAACACTTTGAAAATGTTTATACGTATAACCCATGCTTTAATGGAGGTTGGAATTATGATGCAATCTATGAACGTTGTAAGCAAGATGGGATAGAGGTTTTGCCATGTTTACAAGGGGTTCCTTACTGGTTTTTTAATACATATCCTGATACTACATATCATGATGGACAAATTGTTCCAGCAAGGTATGGCTATTCATACTCAGACCCTAATGCTTATAGAGACCAAGCACAAGTAGCGTTTCAGTATATTGCTAGATACGGAAGCAACGCTAATGTTGATACTACATTACTTAGTGTTTTTGATCAACCACGTTGGACAAGCGATAGCCCTAACGTGTTAAAAGTAGGTCTTAATGTGATAAAATACATTGAATGTGGTAATGAAAGAGATAAATGGTGGAAAGGACGTAAAGGCTATCAAACAGCCCGTGAATATGCGGCAAACTTATCAGCATTTTATGATGGACATAAAAATACTATGGGGCCAGGCATTGGTGTTAAAAACGCAGACCCCAACATCAAAGTAGTAATGGCAGGTTTGGCTTCTGCTGACCCAGACTATGTAAGAGGAATGATAGACTGGTGTAAGGAGTTCAGAGGTTATAAGCCTGATGGAAAAGTCAATTTATGTTGGGATGTAATCAATTATCACTTATATTCAGATAATGCTAATTCAACACAAAGTGGTTCATCAACAAGAGCGGCTGCCCCAGAAGTTTCTTCGGCTTTAAATACCGCAAAAAAGTTTGTTCAATTAGCACATGATGAAGCCTACGATATGCCAGTGTGGATTACTGAATTAGGCTTTGATTTGAATCAAAATAGTCCATTAAAGGCTATTCCAATAGGTAGCAAATCTGCTCTCATCACTCAAGCCGATTGGGGGCTTCGTTCGGCATTGATGTATAATCGTTTAGGATTAGAAAGAAGTTTCTTTTATATGTTGTATGATTCAAACCCTTATAATCCTACTCAATTTGCATCTTCGGGTTTAATAGATTCACTAAGACACCGTCGTCCGATTGCTGATTATTTGTACCAAACAAAAAATCTAATAGGGAATTACGTTTACAAAGAAACCATTTCACAGGACCCATTGGTAGATAGATATGAATTAAATGGGAAATCTGCGTATGCTTTAATGATTCCAGATGAAATAGGAAGAACAGGTAATTATACTTTAGCTTTGGATAATATCAACGATATTAAAATCTATTATCCAAAAGCAGGAAGTGAAAAAATGGATAGTCTAAGTGTTACAGATAGCACTCATAACTTCCACTTAGCGGTAACAGAAACGCCTATTTTTGTTATTCCGGGACAATCAGTAGTTGCTAATAACCAAAATTACCAAGTTAACTATTCTTTGAATACGACTGCTTTAAGTGCAGGGAATAATAATGTATCTTTTTCACCAAAAGATGGCACTTCTACTACTAACCTTAATAGAGTTACTGCTGAAAGAAATACTGTATCGGTAGTTTATCCTAATCCAACTTCTGATATATTATATATTTCATCGAATACTTTGAATAAAGTTAGTCATGTGAAATTGCAAAATATGAGTGGTATTACTGTACTAGAATCTAATGCTATTTCAGCAGAAGGTATTAATATTAAACACCTCCCTTCGGGCAATTATTTACTTTCAGTTAACTTAAATGATGGTAAAATAGAAAATCATAAAGTAACTGTATTGAGATAATTATTTTTAATAATTAAATGTATTATTAGTGTAAACATGAGTCATCCCGAATTTTAAAATCATAAAAAAGCGGTCGAAATTTGTTTTTCGACCGCTTTTTTATGATTGA
>NZ_JBWKYN010000147.1:0-14874 GCF_059423785.1 Arcicella sp. GW458-12-2-14-TSB2
GATTTATCTCTAAATCAGGGCTTTCAACTAAAATAAAAAATAACTATTCAGCGTGTAACCAGGCCTTTTTAGCATAAAGGGTTTCTTCGTCTTCTTCGTGGTCTGGATCAGGAACACAACAGTCTACAGGGCAAACAGCTGCACACTGTGGCTCTTCGTGGAAACCCATACATTCAGTACATTTATCTGAAACGATGTAATAAAATTCATCCGAAATAGGTGTCATTGGGTCTTTACCTCCGATAACACTACCGTCTTCTAGTTCAACGTCTACTAATTTGGTTCCACCCGACCAAGTCCATTCTACTCCACCTTCATAAATTGCTGTATTAGGGCATTCTGGCTCGCAAGCACCGCAGTTGATGCATTCTTCGGTTATGATAATTGCCATAAAAACTTCGTTTTAATTGTATATGCTTTCTTAAATTGATTTAATACCTCTATCAGAATTTAAAACATTCTATTTCTTTAAATCATTCACAAAATTAACAGTTAAACATTGAATAGCCTATAAAGTTTGGAGACTATTGAAAAAAATATTTCGTTGTATTTGTGTAAATTTGTAAAAAAAGTACAGAAAATGGATTTACAAGCAAGAATTGAAACATTCGTTAGCTTAGGAAATTTCTTAAGAGACGAGGAAAATCAATCAATCATTGAGGAATGGGCAGATAGGGCTTCGCATCAAAACAACTGGTTTACACCCCAAAACACTAAGAATGCTATCAAATCAATCGCTGATTTTTATTTAGATAGAGATACCTTGGAAAGATGGGTAGGGTTATATGAAATACCTGATAGACCTCCGATTATAAAAAGTATTGGTGTGATAATGGCTGGGAATATTCCTGCTGTAGGTTTCCATGATTTATTGACGGTTGTCATTACGGGGCATGACTGTGTAGCAAAGGTTAGTTCGCAGGATTCGGTGTTGATGTTAGCTTTGATTGAAAAGTTGTTAGAAATTAGTCCGACTCTGGGCATTAGAATTAGCGAAAGAATGAACGAAGTAGATGCTTTAATAGCTACTGGTTCTGATAATTCGGCTCGTTATTTTGAATATTACTTCAGAAATAAAGCTCATATTATTCGTCAAAATAGAAGCTCAGTAGCTATTTTAAATGGTAGTGAAACTGAGGATGATTTCTTTGCATTGGGAAAAGACATTACAGATTATTACGGCTTAGGCTGTAGAAATATCTCAAAGTTTTATGTTCCTGAGGATTATGACTTTGTGAATTTTTATGATACTATCGAGCCATTGGGTGATGTTTTTTACCATAATAAATACAAAAATAATTACGATTATAATAAGTCTATTTATTTAGTAAATCAGGTGCATCATTATGATAATGGCTTTTTGATACTGACAAAAAGCGAGTCATTGGTTTCTCCTATTTCAGTTATCTTCTATGAAACTTATGAAAACGAAGAAGATTTAAAACAAAAAATAGCGGATAAAACAGATAAAATTCAGTGTATTGTTTCAAAAGATGCTTGGTTTGAGGGCAGTATTCCTTTCGGAGAAACGCAAATGCCAAAGCTGTGGGATTATGCGGATGGTGTTGATACAATGTTGTTTTTATTGTCATTGAATGACTAAACATAAAACATTCTCATTTGTAGAATCACAAAAAAGCGGTTAGAAAACTAATTTCTGACCGCTAAAACCGTGGTCTGTGGCACACAGAACACAATACTTGACTATTTTGGTTAATAAAACCATCAGTATGAATATTTAACTTTTATGTTCTGTGTGCCACAGAACATGGTTTTAGTTTTCTGATTGCTTTTTGTCTTATTCCAATTTTATCCTTAGCGAGGGACTTAAGTCTCTCGCTAAGGATTGGATAATAATAAATTTTTACTCTGCTCTGACTAAAGTTATTGTTTTACCAAAAAGAGGCTTACCTATAAAACCTCTCAAATCCAACATATTTTTATTTTTAAGAGACATTTTTCCTGATACCGTCCTTCCAGAACGAGCATCGTAAATTTCACCATGTACCCAGCTATTATTCCCTTCAAATACAAATTTGTTCAGAAAAACAAGTCCAAGAATGTGTCTGGTTCGTAATTTTTCTTCTGGATTTTTTGTATCTAAAATGGGCTTGCCATTCACAGTAGGTGACTTTAACCAAACTATTTTTCCAAAATAATGATTGTCCTGCTTAAAAATTTGAATCTTGGATGCTCTGTCTTCCGTAAACCACACGCCTACAATTCCATCAGATTCTTCGCTATTTATAAAAGAGCTCAACAAACACCATATAAAAAGCAATGATAACAACTTAGGACACTTCATGAACATATTTTGATACATAGAATTGATATAGTTTGAATGATATAAAAGCAGTAACCACTCCTATTCCAGCACCTGCCAGTACATCAAGCGGATAATGAACACCTACATAAATACGACTGTATGAAACAATTATTGCCCACAAAAACAGGTATTTAACCCATGAATATTGTTTGCCAACCAATAATATCAAGCATACCACCAAGGTAAACGAGTTAGCTGCATGAGAGGAACAAAACCCAAATTGACCTCCGCAATTGCCTACTACATGGACCAAATGTTGAATAGCAGGTTCATGACAAGGCCTTAGTCGTTCAACTAATGGTTTAAAAAATGATGAACAAATTTGATCAGCTAATGCTACACTTATTACTATCGTTAGAATGATAGCAATCGATTGCTTTTGATAACGCCATATTAATAACCCAATGATAAGCACGTAAAGGGGAATCCAAGAGTTTCTTGCCGAAATCCACGCCATAATTGGGTCTAAAGTAGTAGTATGACATGAATTGAGCCATAAGAATACTTCTGTATCAAGTTGATTCATCAAAATTATCTTATAAAATTTAAAAATTCATTTTCTCACGAACCCGCTCGATAGTGGTTTTGGCAATTACTTCGGCTTTGGCTTCGCCTTCTTTTAATTTTTGCTCTAGTTCAGGAATATTATTCATGTAATAATTAAATAATTCTCTTTCTTTGGCAAATTCACGTACTAATACTTGGTGTAAGGCTTGTTTAGCATGCCCATAGCCATACCCCCCTGCTAAGTAATTGGCTCTCATTTCTTCAATTTCTTCGACTGAGGCTACTAAAGAATATAGTTTAAAAACATTATCAGTCTCAGGATTCTTAGGTTCTTCTAGTGGAGTAGCATCGGTAACAATCTTTTTTACGGCTTTCAACAAATCTTTTTCATCCAAGAAAATATCAATATAGTTTCCATAAGACTTTGACATTTTCTGTCCATCCGTACCCGGAATCACCATGACGGTTTCATCAATCTTAGCTTCTGGTATTACCAGCGTATCTTCGCCATATTGATTATTAAACGCTCCGCCCAAGTCTCTTGTCATTTCAAGATGTTGACGTTGGTCTTTTCCTACTGGAACTAAATGTGCATCATATAGCATTATATCAGCAGCCTGTAATACTGGATAGGTAAATAACCCAGCATTTACATTAGCTAGTTTTTCAGATTTTTCTTTGAAACTATGTCCATTCGCCAACATAGGGAAAGGTGTAAAGCAACTTAAATACCACATTAATTCGGTATGATAACCTGCTAATCTAGATTGGCGATAGAAAAAATTCTTGTCAGCATCAAAACCACAAGCTAACCATGCTGCGGCGATGGCATATGTATTGTCACGGAGTTGTTTTCCGTCTTTTAAAGAAGTAAGTGTATGTAAATCGGCTATAAACAAAAAAGATTCGTTAGCTGGATTTTTTGATAATTCGATGGCTGGACGAATTGCACCCAAAACATTGCCTAAATGTGGTCTGCCTGATGCTTGTATGCCTGTTAGAATGCGCATTTTAAAAAAGGGTATAATCGTAAAATAAAATGTGTAACTGATGTTAATATTTTGCAAAATTGAGTAAAATCCATGAATCCATCAAATCGTGTTCCCTGATTTTACGTAACTTCACGAATTAAGTATTTTTAACCTAATAAATTATCGTTTTTTTATCTCCTTAAAATTGTCAAGAATGGCTGTTCCTACTTCAACTTTCGATTACCTAAATTTACTCAAAGAAAACAATACCCGAGAATGGTTTCATGCCAACAAAAAAACGTATGATGGTGTAAAGGCTGATTTTGAAGCTACTATCAAAGAACTGATTGGTGCTATTGGGGCTTTTGAAGATATGACTGGCGTTGAAGTAAAAGACTGTAATTACAGGATTGCACGCGATGTTCGGTTTAGCAAAGACAAAGCACCTTACAAAACATGGTTATCGGCTAGTTTTTCGGCAGGCGGCAGAAAAGCGGGCAGAATGGACTATTACCTTCATATTGAAGATGGCAAATCATTTATAGGGGGCGGTATGTATTCGCCTACACCCGAACAATTGGCAAAACTCCGACAAGAAATTGATTATAATGCTGCCGAATTAAAATCAATTATTTATAAGCCTGACTTTATAAAGACATTTGGTGAGGCCGAAGGGGAATCAGTAAAGTCGGCCCCAAAAGGATATTCAAAAGAGCATCCAGAGATTGAATTGCTGCGTAAAAAACAATTATTTTTCTGGCATAAATTTTCAAACGAAGAAGTATCGGCGGATAATTTTGTTCAAAAAGTAACTGAAGCATGCTTTATTCTAAAACCATACTTAGACTTTTTGAACTATATTTTCTTTGATGACCAAGAGCCTGCCATAAAATTGTAGCTTTTAAAAAATTGAAGCAAAAACATTGTTCGAATTATTTGAAATCTTATTAGGGCTTTTTAACACATATTCTGCTATCACAGGGAAATGGTCTGAGATATTAAAATCTGAAATAGTATGACACGACTGCACTTGCCATTCTGCACTAAAGAATTGCTGGTCTATTCTCACACAGTACGGTTGTCTGTTCAAGGTAAATCCCAGACCTTTACCTACCTCCTCAAAGGCATTTTTAAAGCTTAAACTCAATTTTCCATAAGCATACCCAAATGGTGTTTCGTTGAAATCACCACAAATGATAACGGGATATTTACTGCCTGCTACATACGACTCTACCTCTTTCAACTGTTCGTTTCTAAACTCAAACCCTTGTTTCATCTTATCAAAAGTATCCATGATTTCCAAGGCAAATTGTTTAAACTCGCCATTCTTCAAGGCATCTATGCTCTGATTGATTCTTACGCCCATAGACCATAAATGTGCATTTACTACCCTGACGGTATCGTTACCATAAGCAATGTCAGCACAGATAAAACCATTGATTTTAGGGCCATAGGCTTTGTCCCAAATCTTACTATATTGGTTAACGATTGGGTACTGAGAAAACAAAGCCAGACCTACAGAACGCTCTTTATCAAAGGTTGTTAGTTTTTCAATCTTATTTGAATATTGTGCTTCAAGGTGTTGATTAGGTGAATATTCTTGAAAACAAGCAATATCCGACTTTAAGGCACTCCATTTTGAGTTTCCTTCTGCATTTTCAGCAAAACATTCTCCATTAAAACTCAATACTTTCAAGGTATTCAAAGAGGTAATTTCTTTTGTATTAGCATTGTTGATGCTTATAAAACGCTTCATGATGGGAAAGGCCATCAATACCCAGATAAAGCCAATAGTGGCCATTACTTTCTGTTTTTTGTATAATAAATAACCGCTTGCTATCAACCCTACTACAAAGGCAATGGGCGAGCTCATCATGATAAAACCTGCTATCCAATGGTCAAAAATTGGATAATGACAAAAAGACATTGTAATGAACAGATAAGAAAGGGCGGTATAAGCTAGAGGAAACTCTTTGAATTTCTGATAAGCAACTCGTAGTCCATCAATGATACTTGACATTAATAAGCTTGGAAAGACGAATAAGATTTGGAAAAATTTGATGTATAATATCATAGCATTAGTGAGTTTAAGGTTGGTGTGTTATCAAACAATTGTGCCGAACAAAAAAGATATTGCTCCCTTTAAAAACTAAAGACGATGTTTGTTCAACATCGTCTTTTCATTTTATTCATTCCATCATTACTTAACTTGAAATGAACCATTTCCGATTTTGAACCCTTCGGAATATAACTCTATGTTATATTTCCCTGATTGATAAGAAGAACTTTTACCGTAAATGATGTCCACTTTTTGGTCATTATTTTCAAATGGAACACTTTGTTTGAAGCTGTACCCTAGTTCTTTTCCATCATAATTTACTGTTCCTGCCGAACCATCTTCGCTTACAACCGCTCCGTTTTGATCTAGAATTCTAACAAAAATTTCTTTGTTGTTTTTCTCAGCCACAGGATTAGAAGGCATGATAAATGAAATCTTTAATTTATTGATTTTTGATGCTTTATACAAGCCTCCCTCACGCACTTTACCATTAGATGCCAATGCCGCTACTTGTACATTGATAGCTTTCATAGCACTTGCCATCGTTACTTTACGTTTCAAATCATCATTTTGTGAAGAATAATCAGAAACTGTTTGAACTAATGAAGCTTTTTCAGTTTTCAAGCCAGTGTTTTCAGTAACTACTTGTTGTTTCTCTTCTTCAAGTGTTTTGGTACGTGCTATCAAGTTGCCATTTTCTTCTTGCAATTTGCGAATATCGTCATCTTTAACAGTCAAGAATTTTTCGTATTCTCTGATTTTAGTATCGTATTTTTGAACAGAGAAATTAAAATCAGATTTTAATTTCTTTTTATCATTTTCTAATTGAGCTTTTACGTTTTCTAATTCAGTAACATTGCCACCCAATTTTTTAATTTCAGCTATTTTATCGTTTAATACAAAAGCAATAGAGTCTAGTTTAATCTGAGTACTTGATAACTGTTCAACTTTAGTTGTAAGTGAATGTTGAAGCTCAAAAGTTTCGTTTCTAGCTCCCATGAATAAGTAACTTAATAAAGCTACAATACCAATCAGAACGCCTATAGTAATTTTGAATACTCCTTGATTGTTGTTTGATTCCATGATTGTTCCTGTTTAAGTAATTGTTGTTGTTTTTGATGATACAAACTAACACGCCTTAACTTAAACAAGAATTAAACTCACATTAAATTTACCTTAAAATTGCTCAGTGTTTTTGGGAAATGATAACGTGAAGATGGTTCCGTTTTTATCAGATACTACTGTGACTTCCCCTTTGTGTAAGCGAGTAACTTGTGAGACTATCGCCAAGCCAACACCATGTCCTTTGGTAGCCTGAGCAGTGGCATTGCTCCGATAAAATGGATGGAAGATGAAGGGTAAGTCAGACGCCGGAATAATCGAGCCTTTGTTCATGAATGATATTTTAATACCTTCTTCGTTGGCTAAGAAGGTGACAATTACTGTATTATCATCTGAAAACTTACAGGCATTGTCCATTAGATTCATCAATACTACCTTTAATGATGCTTCATTGCCTTGGATAATTAACGATTCTTCATCTTCGGGGAAGTCTAGGAAATTAATTTGTACCTGATAATCCTCATGCCATTTTTGAAGTTGCCCTTTAGTTTCCCACAGTAACTCATCCATTCGGATAGGCGTTTTTTGTACACTTTCTGAACTGACGATGGTATTTGCCAAGTTTAAAAGAGTATTGGTTAGCTGAATTAAGGTAGTAGTGTCTTCTTTTAAAGAATTTAAGCTTTTTTCATATACTTCTGGACTCCTTTTTTGCATTAAGGCTACGTCTATCTGCGAATATATTTTGGTAAGAGGATTCTTTAATTCATGCGAGACATTGGCAATAAACATTTTTTGCATAATCAGGGCATCCTCAATCCTATCTAATAGTTGGTTAAAAGTAGCCACCAACAACCCTATTTCATCTGAACGATTGGGATGTTCTACCCTTTTGGCGACATACTCTGGGAAAATACCATTTACCTGTTTAATAATACCCGACATTGGTGCCAGTGCCCTATCAGCGAAAAACCAACCTGATAGTCCTAGTAGTAAAATACCTGCCAATATCATAATCATCAAGATTCGCCTCAGGTCCTCCAAGGCTTCTATGCCATTTTTATCAATAGCACTTACTACCACCCAGTTGTCCGACTCTCCTTTTTTTAGGTGTATGCCCAGTACCTGATAGTCGCCAACACGGGCGTAGGTAGTAATCTGGTCAGATTTCATCAAGGGCAACAACTGTTGGCGTGAAAGCAGATTGCCATTGTTGGATGAAAACACAATCATCTTACTGATTTCATCATACACAAAAATATTTTCATCAATCAATAATTCTTTATCCGAAATATTGACCAATCTCAATACTGTCGAATCAGTTGCTTGTAAATCGAAGAGTAATGTGGTGGTAGTGATGGCACGGTCTTGCAGGCGTTTATAAAAACGTTTTTCAAGATACAGCTTACTAAAGAAATATACTCCTACTGAAAAAAGTAGTAAGATGGCCGTTACCAATGCGATGAACTGGTAAGTAAGTCTGGAGCGAATATTAATCATCAATTTGGTATTTTCAGTACATAACCCATCCCAATCTGTGTATGTAAAAGTTTTGTTTCAAAATCTTTGTCAATTTTTTTGCGGACAAAGTTTACATATACTTCTATGACGTTAGTACCCGTATCAAAGGTTACATCCCAGATTTTTTCGGCGAGTTCAGCTTTAGAAATTACGCGTCCTTGGTGCCTGATAAAATATTCTAGCAACGAAAACTCTTTGGCTGTCAATACGATTTCTTTACCCCCCCTCGACACACTCTTGC
The DNA here is from genome assembly GCF_059423785.1 of Arcicella sp. GW458-12-2-14-TSB2. Taxonomy (NCBI): domain Bacteria; kingdom Pseudomonadati; phylum Bacteroidota; class Cytophagia; order Cytophagales; family Flectobacillaceae; genus Arcicella; species Arcicella sp. GW458-12-2-14-TSB2. Next base: position 8,688 of record NZ_JBWKYN010000147.1, read on the forward strand.
TTTCTAAATCCATTTCCAAATCAGATATTTTCAGCGTATTAGCTGTTTGTATAGAACCTATGCTTCTGCGGGTTAAAGCACGGATTCTGGCCATTAATTCTTTGAATTCAAAGGGTTTTACCAGATAATCGTCGGCACCACTATCAAGCCCGATGATTTTATCATCAGTAGTACCAAGGGCTGTGAGGAGAAGGATTGGAAAAGAAATGCCATTTGCCCGAAGTTTTTTGCAAAGTTCTAAACCATTAATGCCGGGTAAGATGATATCAGAGATGATTAAATTATAATGATTGCGAGAAGCGAGCTGAAACCCCATATTGCCATCATAGGCTACATCTACTTCACATTGCTGTTCTTCAAGCCCTTGTTTGATGAGTTGCACCGTCTTTATTTCGTCTTCTATTACTAATATTCTCATACGATGTTCGTTTGCTTTAATCAAAATTAAGGAATATTAGCCAGAAAGAACTATAATGAAAATTGTAAAAGGCGTATTTTAAGGGAATTTTAATGTTTAATGAAGATTTTTAAAGACTCTAAAAGCATTTATTAGTTATTTTCCAGCAAAATAGATTTTACAAGTTCATAACGTTCCGTAGTGATTAAATGCCCGTTTTCGGGTAAATAAATCAAGCGATGAGGGGCATTTTCTAAGGAATTGGCCACAAACTGTCCATTGGTTGTTTCAATAATCCAATCTTTCCCCCCTTGCAAAATGGTAACGGGGCAAGTAATTTTTCGCCAAAAAGGCAATAGTTTTTTTAATTCCTTTACATGGCTAAACTTTTCATCGCTAGCTGCATTGATATATTGAGGTAAAAATAACCTTGCGAATTTTGAATTGATAGGCTTTGAAAACCACCAGAATTTTTCGACAGATGGGTCGCATGCGGGTGATACCAATATCAAGGCTTTTATAAATGCAGGATATTCTGCGGCCATTCTAGCAGCCACACCTGCCCCATACGAACGCCCCAACAAAACAACGCCCGAAGGTTTTTTAATCTTAATGATTTGGTAGAATATTTTGGCTTGCTCTTCGATAGAAGCCACCTTATGTCCAGAATTATTATAGCCTGCACGGTCGGGTACTACTATTTGGTATTTTTCCAATAGCAAACTATCTGCTAAAAATTCTTTATACCCCGACCACGCCCCCGGAGCACCATGAATCAAAAAAAGCATAGGTTTGGTAGTATCGCCAGACGACGCATAGAAATACTTGTTGCCTTCGTAATTAAAGTATGAAAAGTTGGGTTTGGGTGGGTGCTGACTATAATATTTATCAACGGCTTCGTCGTTCATTTTGAAGCTCTTCAAACATGAAATACAACTTACAATGAGTAAAAGGATGACAACTTTATGAAATGTCTTCAAGAAAATGCTTCTGATTTAGTGATAAATTTATTTTATTCCATTCAATATTTTTAGTCTGCTCATACTGCCTGATAGGGCAATTTTCAATTTTGCAATGATGACAGCAATCTGGCAAACATGGGTCGGCATGAATAAAAAACTCTACGTTTGAGTCAAATTCTTTGCCTAAAATTTCTTCAAACTCATGTACAGTATCATGTACTTTATCTAATACCCAATAGTTGGGTAAAGTTAGGTGACAGTCAATGTGGAGGTCGGAACCGTACTCTTGTATCCTCAGGTTATGGACATCTATCCATTCTTTCTTTTGATTATTTTTGAGGATTTCTACGATACTATGTAGGATATTATCATTGGTTTCATCCATTAATCCCCCAATGGATTTTCTGATAATTTTGATACCACTAATGCCCATAAAAGCAGCAAAAATGATAGAAGCTACGCCATCTATCCATAAAGCCCCTGTGAGAATGATTAAACCAATAGCAATAATCAGAATAATACCACTCATAGCATCTAATTTTAGGTGTTTCCCATCTGCAATAAGTGTTGGTGAGTTTTGTTTGGCTCCTTCTTTTTCTATCGCATAACCTAAAAAATAATTAATCAAGGCACCCGCCGAAATAATAACCAGACCAACGTTTAGGTCGTTTAAAGGCAAGGGATTAACAAAACCTTGTACCGAGTGAAATATGATAAATATACTGGCTAGCGTGATAAGTACGCCTTCTAATCCTGCTGAAAAAAATTCGATTTTGCCATGTCCATAAGGGTGGTTCAAATCTTTGGGAAGCGATGCTAAATAAACTGCATAAAAAGCAAAACCACTGGCTACTACATTAATGATTGATTCTAGCGCATCCGTTAGGATAGCACTTGAATAAGTTAAATAATAAGCAACGAATTTTACAATCATCAATAGTGTACTCACCACAAATGATGTAAGTATTAATTTATATTTAGGAGACATTCTTCGTATATTTAATCACAAAGGTACGAAATTCATATTTTAATTTTAGAACATACTATTATACCTTTGCAAAATGACAACTTTTGATAATCCTTGGAAGACGATATCGTCTCGTGAAGTTTATGATAATCCGTGGGTAAATATTCGCCACGAAGAAGTAATTAAGCCCAACGGCGAAGCAGGTATTTATGGTGTAGCTCATTTTAAAACAAGGGCTGCTGCAATTTTACCACTCGACGAAGAAAACAATACTTGGTTAGTTGGCCAGTATCGATATACTTTAAACGAATATACATGGGAGATTCCCATGGGGGGTGGCTCTTTTGAGGTAGATATTCTGGAATCGGCTCGGCGTGAATTAAAAGAAGAAACAGGCATAGAAGCAGAAAAATGGACGGAACTAGGAAAACTTCATACATCAAATTCTGTAACCGACGAGGTTGGTTTTATGTTTCTGGCAGAAGGTTTAACCTATGGAGAGGCCGAACCAGATGATACGGAGATTTTGGTGTTGAAGAAAGTGAGTTTAGTTGAAGCAATCAGAATGGTAATGGATTCCGAAATTACGGATTCATTAAGTATTGCAACAATTCTGAAAGTGGCACGTTTGAAAGGAATTTAATTTTATGATAATTAATGCGATTGTTTTTGGATTCCTTTATGGATTCTTATTGTGTTTTACTTTTGGGCCGGCGTTTTTTAGATTGATACAAACTAGTATTGATATTGGGTTTAGAAGAGGAGTATTAATTGCGGGGGGAGTAACGGCTGCGGATGCTATTTTGATGTTTTTTGCAGTATTTGGCACTAGTTTTCTACCAAAGTTTCAATATTTCAATGTTACTATTGCCCTTGTTGGGGCATCTATTTTGTTTATCCTTGGGTTCAATAGTTTATTTAAACAGCAAACCCAATTGGTATATCCTAAATCGAAATTTGGCTCTTTCCTATACTACTTTACGTCAGGTATATTGTTGAATTTACTCAATCCTTCAAACTACATTGCAGTTTTCACTACGTCTACTTACTTAACTAGTGTAGAAGGCTTTAGCCTTAATGAAACCATTATTTTTTTCATAGCAAGCTTATGTGCTACGATGTTAGCTGAATCGTTGATTGCTTTCTATGCTCAGAAAATGAAGAAGGTATTAACCCCTAAAATTTTAAGGAGAATCAATCAAGTAGCTGGTATTATTTTTATTATTTCAGGGCTGCTGATTCTTTGGAAGCAGTTTTTGTAGGGGGATAGCTGTGAGTTATGAGATTTGAGCTGTGAGTCTTAAAAGTAATATTTTTACCCGCTGATTTACAGAGATTTTCTCGCTGATTTTCGCAGATATAATGTATCAGCGAAAATCAGCGTAGTTAATCTGCAAAATCAGCGGGTAAAATGACAACTCACAACTTATTTAATATACGCTTCCCATTCAGCGATTAAGTCTTTTTTCTTCAATACTCTCGGGAATTTATGTTGTCCGCCTGTTTTGCCTTTAGATGCCATAAAATCATAAAAGGCTTTCACTGGCAATACACTGATTTCCAATCCTTTTAAAGCATGTTTTCGCTCTACAGGATAATCATCATTGATTCTGCAAAGAGTTTCGTCTATAAATTTTAGCAATTCCTCAGCATCCACTTGATCATCCGTCCCCACATACCAATGATGCCCGAAGGTATCTTCCAGCCTTTTACCTACCACCGTAAATTCTCTTATATCGATATTAAATTGCTTGCAAGCCAATTCAATAGCTTTATTCATATTGTCTACAGAAAGGTGTTCTCCACAAAGACTCAAAAAGTGCTTTGTTCTGCCTGTAATAATAATTTCGGCTTGTTTTTTATTGGTAAACTTGATGGTATCGCCAATCAGATAACGCCACGCACCCGATACTGTAGAAATCAGTAAGGCATATTCTTTCCCCTCCTCTATTTCATCTATCATCAATGTTTCTGGGTATTGAACCATACTGCCGTCTTCATCGAAATTGCGGTCATTAAAAGGAATGAACTCAAAGAAAATACCATTGTTCAACACCAACTGCATATCGCTATTGGGGTGGGTCTGATACGCCAAAAAGCCCTCTGAAGCCAAATATGTTTCAATGTAAGTAATCGGTCGACCAAGTAATTTGGCAAAACCTTGCTTGTAGGGCTCAAAACTTACTCCGCCATGACAATATATTTCTAAATTCGGCCAGATTTCATGGATGTTTTTCAGGTTATATTCTTTGATGATTTTTTCCATCAAAATCTGAATCCACGCCGGCACCCCTACAATAAAACCGATATCCCAATCTTTTGCTTTCTTCGTTATTTTATCTAATTTTTCACTCCAGTCGGCAGTTTCAGCAATTTTTTTTCCAGGTTTATAAAAACGCTCGAACCAAAACGGGATTTTTCCTGCGGTAATACCACTCAAATCACCTTCAAAATAATCACCTCTATCCTGCAATTTTGTACTTCCACCCAGCATTAAATAGCCTTTTTCGTACAATTGAGAAGGGAGGTTTTTATAAGCAGACAATGCCAAAATTTGGCGAATGGAAGTCCTGTGGATGGCTTTCACCATGTCTTTCGTAACAGGAATATGCTTGGAAGCGGCCTCAGAAGTACCCGAACTCAACGCAAAATATTTTACATTCCCTACCCACGAAACATTCTTTTCTCCTGCCAAAGTCTTGTGCCACCATTCTGCAAACATTTTGTTGTAGTCATAAACAGGAACAAGCTTCTTATATTTTGTATAGAATTCTTTATCGTCCGAAAACAATGCAGCATTCATAATTTCCTCAAAATGATACTTCTCTCCAAATTGCGTAAAACGTCCTTTGTTCAACAACTTCACCAAGGTCTTACGTTGAATCTTCGCTAAATTAGATTTTGGGCGTTTTATTAAGCCTGTCAATCCGATACCTCTTTTTAAAATATTGCCAACTATTGCCATAGGAATTAATTCGTCAGAAAAAGTTTAAAGTTTTTACCTATTAAAACCATTCTTTGATGGTATCAAGTGCTTGATAGTCTGTTAAATCAAATTTTGCAGGAACAATTGAAACATAGTTTTCTGCTAAAGCATCTTCATCATTTCCACCTGCAGTATCTTTATTTTGAAGAAATCCATCCATCCAATAATATGACTTTCCATACGGGTCTTGTCTTTCTTGAAAGGTCTCGCGATACAAAGCATCAGTTTGTCTACACACCTTAATGCCTTTAAGGGGTTCATCAGATTTTTTAGGAAAGTTTACATTCAAGGCAATGCCTTTAGGTAAGCCATTTGCCAATACTTTGTTTGCAATCTGAATGATGTATTCTTCTGTATGCGAAAAGTCGGCTTCAGCACCAAAATCACACAACGAAAAACCAATCGCTGGGATGCCTTCTATGGCTGCTTCTATCGCAGCCGACATAGTACCACTGTAAATTACTGAAATAGAAGAGTTTGAGCCATGATTGATACCCGAAACTACTAAATCTATTTTCCTACCTTTTAATAAAAAGTGTTTCCCAAATTTTATACAATCAGCAGGTGTTCCACTGCATTGATAAGCCTCTACATTAGGTAAAAAATCCTTTACTGGGTTCACTCTGAGTGGTCTGTCTAACGTAATTGCATGGCCCATTCCAGACTGGTGACTATCGGGCGCTACTACGTATACCTCGCCAATCCTAGACATAATCTCTGCTAATGTTTTTATCCCTTTCGCCGCTATTGAATCATCATTAGCAATCAATATGAGTGGTTTTTGCATTGTTTGTAATCAGTATTTTAAAAATCTGCGTTTGTTGTATCAAATTTACTGTTTTAGCTTCTTTTAGCTCTAATTATTATTATTAAAT
>NZ_JBWKYN010000148.1:0-14864 GCF_059423785.1 Arcicella sp. GW458-12-2-14-TSB2
ACAATAAATTACCTACATATAAAAGAATAATTATTTTAGAAGGATAAACCTTTAATAAAAACCATGTTCCGATAATAGTACAGATAGTGAAAAACACATTTACTGGACTTGACAAAAAGTCCATAATAAATGAATAGTTAAAATACGTTTGCATCGGGCTTTGGTGCATTTTGATAAAAATTACCCCAAAAAATGACTTCAATATTACAAATGTATCTGTAATGATAAAGGGTATTAACGTAAATACAGCAAATAATATTACTAAAAAATAGTTGCGGTAGGTTCTAAAAGAGATTTTCTGTGCACGTAAATGAACGATTAAACTTCCGATGATAAACGGAGTCATGAATAAAAAAATCAATCGCTGAGCCACAGTAGCAATAAAAAGTATAAATATGGTTGTAGCAATTTGAGGTGTAATTTTTTCTGTAAATAAAATTCTGAGTACTAAGTAAATAAACAAACTCCCTGAAATAGCCTCTGGTCGAATAACAGCCATCGAAACCCAGATTGTTTCTATGCAGATGCATAAAAATACTAGTATAATTTTGGTTTCTTTGGTTAATAAAAAATGTGACGACTTAATAATAAAGCGGATAGTCATAAAAAAGATAATGCCTACTATTACTATTTGTGCTGCACGCTCCCAAAGGATAAATTCTTCACGATGATTCAAATAGTAATATGCATTATCATCAAATACTTTTAAAATATCGGTAAGCTGATGTATCTCTGAAAAATGGGCAATAATATGTATGATACATTGAAAAATAAATAAGAAGTAGGCAATAAAGATACTTGGGATACCTGCCCACTCTAATGTGCGGGGAGTACAACCGTACCAAAGAAAAACGCCAGATTCGCTAATGAAATTTTCGTCGGTAGTATAAGTGACTAATGGCGGCGGAGAAATGATTCCGTAATAAATACTTAATATTGAAAATAACAGCAAAATTACTGTAGCGACAATCAGTAGGTTTTTATAAAGAATCATAGGACTAGTTTGCGTTATCGAAAGTATTTCTTAACAAAAAAAACCGCTTAGAAAGCGAATCTAAGCGGTTTTTTTGTAATTAAGTGATTCCATCAGGATTCGAACCTGAGACCTACTGCTTAGAAGGCAGTTGCTCTATCCAGCTGAGCTATGGAACCGAAAAAAAATGTGTTAATCTGAGATTAATTAAAGTTGAAAATCAAGGAAATGTAATTTTCAAATTTTCAAATCTTCAAACTAACACATTTAAAATGTCGGGGTGGCAGGATTCGAACCTACGACCTCTTGGTCCCAAACCAAGCGCGATACCGGGCTACGCTACACCCCGAAAATATTCCCTTGCTTAAAATTAATACTTCTAAGCGGAGAGTGAGGGATTCGAACCCTCGGTACCCTTGTGAGGTACGGCAGTTTAGCAAACGGCTCCTTTCGGCCTCTCAGGCAACTCTCCTTAACACATTTTGTATCGCTTGTGATACTGTCGTTGTGTTTAGGTGATGCAAAGGTACGCCTATTTTTTTTAATAAAACAAGCCTGTTTGCAAAAAAAATTGAAATAATTTTAACCTTTTATGCTAACTTTCTGATACAGAATTGAGAATCAGAAGGTTATTTACACCCTTATAAGCCTAAAAAATTTTAATATTTTTTTCATTTTCTTACTCTCTCTACAACATTTCTGTAAAAACTCATCTTTGGCAATAGGGGAAAACTTTATTTTGTCTGTCAATGTTCTGTAAATAACATTTAAAATTTTGCTTTAAAAATGAACAAATACCTCATCATACTATTATCTGCCTGTTTATTTATTTCATGTTCATCAGTAAATACCATGAAAATGCGTCCTATCGAACAAGAAAGTATTGTTGACGGAGGCAAAGAAATCGTCAAACAAGAAAATAATGGCGTAAAAATAGTAGCCTCTTATGACGGCCGCTATCAGAAATACATGGTTTTTGATGTAGAACTATTTAATAATACAGACGAGCCCCTGACAATTTCACCAAAAGACTTTACTGCTCTGCCCCTTGATATAAATAAACAACAACTTGTTTCAACCGACGGACAGTATGCTTATAGCTACCAAGCCATAGAACCAGAAGAAGAACTTGGAAAAGTGCGTGAGGAAATGAATTATGAGGAAACTAAAATCAAAAGGGCTAAAACCGTCAATACAGTTTTATTTATTGGGGGAATTATAGCAATGATAGCAAGTTCTTCTAATAAAACTCCAGAAAGAGCTTGGCGAACTGCTAATATTGGTGAAACGATGGTTCAGGTAGCACAAATTAAACGGGTGGTAGACCACGAGCATTATTATTCACGAATGGACAAACTGAGTAATGAACAGCATACGTGGATAAACGAAAACTTTAAAGCTACTACGTTGGCACCGCATACTTCTATCAGAGGAGGAATATTTCTGGAAGCAAACTCACAAGCAAAATTTGTTCAGCTAACTTATACCTCTGACAAATCTAATCTTAGCTTTTTATTTGAACAATGGTTTGAAAAACGGTAAAATAATACAAAAAACATCTTTTCATAAAGGTTTATTGAAACAACTTGGCTTTCAGTAAACCTTTTTTGATTTTCAAGTAAGTGTATTTGCTTATTTTTTATCACCTTTGCAAACTTAAAATTGGAAACCAGACAATTGTAACCTTAATAATTAATTGAATGGTTTTCAATCAACAATGAAACAATAATATTGCATGGAAATCTTAAAAAGTAGTCGCCTTGATTCGCTACGCTACGATATTCGTGGGCCAGTTTACGAAAAAGCTCTTCAACTACAACGTGAAGGCTATAAAATCACTTCGTTGAATATTGGCAATCCGGCGGCATTTGGTTTTGAAACCCCTGAGGAAATTATTCATGACATTATCATGAATATTCGCAACGCACAAGGCTATGCCGATTCTCGAGGACTTTTCGCCGCCAGAAAGGCCGTTATGCAATATTATCAAAGTCGTGGTGTAAAAGGTATTGAAATTGAAGATGTATATATTGGTAATGGTGTAAGCGAACTTATTAGTTTAGTGATGACTGCCCTGTTGAATCCAAATGATGAAATATTGATACCCTCACCTGATTATCCTCTTTGGACAACCTCTGTAGGGCTTGCTGGGGGTACTCCTGTGCATTATGTTTGTGATGAAGCGTCAGACTGGAATCCTGATTTAAAAGATATTGAATCTAAAATCACTAAAAAGACACGTGGCATTGTTTTGATTAATCCGAACAATCCGACTGGGGCTGTTTATGACAAAGAAATTGTAGAGGGAATTGTTCGATTGGCAGAAAAACATAAACTTATTGTTTTTGCTGATGAGATTTACGACAAAATCCTTTTTGATGGCACTATCCATCATTCTACTGCGGGAATGTCTGAAGATACTTTGATTGTAACAATGGGCGGAATGTCTAAAAATTACCGTGCTGCTGGTTTTCGTGGTGGTTGGATGATTCTGACAGGTGCAAAACATAAGGCAAAATCGTATGTGGAAGGCCTTACCTTCTTGGCTTCTATGCGTTTGTGTGCCAATGTGATTACGCAATATGGTATTCAAACTGCTTTAGGAGGCTATCAATCTATTAATGATTTGGTGATTCCTACTGGTAGGTTATACAAGCAAATGAATTTGGCATATGAAAAACTAATTTCCATTCCAGGCATTAGTTGTGTGCGTCCAAAGGGAGCCATGTATCTATTTCCTAAAATAGATTTAAAACAATTCGATTTCAAAAATGATGGTGATTTCGTATTGAGTTTGTTAGAAGACCAACGCATTTTGGTAGTAGGTGGACGTGGTTTTAACTTTAAAGAACCTGACCATTTCCGCATTGTCTTTTTACCACATTTGGAACAACTTGAAATAGCGATGAACAAAATTGCACTTCATTTTGAAAATCACCGTAAAAAGTAATGTTGTGGAAGTAGATTCCCAACAATTTTTGACATAATTTGTTATCTTCGTAAAGAGGTTAGGTGCTTCAAACATCTAGCCTCTTTTTGTATTAAAGGCTATCAATATTAAAAAAAATATTCATTCGTATCAAAATGAACTCTAAAACACCCGTCCTTAGCTCTAAGAGAAACAAACTATTTATTTTCCTTTTTGGTATTTTCCTGACCAATGCTATCGTAGCAGAAATTATAGGGGTAAAAATATTTTCAGTAGAAGCTACTTTTGGTTTTCAACCACTTCATTTACAAACCTTTTTGGGCACATGGGATATTAATCAAACAGCGGGCGCATTAAACTGGCCTTTTGTTTTTATTACTTCTGATATTATCAATGAATATTTCGGGAAAAGAGGCGTAAAGCGTGTATCGTATTTGGCTGCTGGTTTTATAGCCTATAGTTTCATTATCATTTATGGAGCTACGCTGCTCTCTCCTGCTCCTTTTTGGCTTGATGTAAATAAAGGCAACGATAATTTTAATATTGATTATGCCTTTGGGAAAATTTTCAGACAAGGGCTGGGAATTATTACTGGCTCGCTGACGGCATTTTTGATTAGTCAATTGTTAGATGCTTATATTTTCCATGCGATTAGAAAAGTAACGGATGGCAAAAAAATCTGGCTTCGTGCTACAGGCTCAACGCTGGTGTCTCAATTGATTGATAGTTTTGTAGTAATCGGTATTGCTTTTGTGTTGTTTGGGAACTGGAGTATAGAACAATGGCTTTCTACTTCTTTAAATACCTATTTGTATAAATTCATTGTGGCTATTTTATTAACCCCATTGATTTATCTAGCGCATACTTTAATTGATCAATATTTGGGAGATGATTTAACGGATAGATTACAAGACCAAGCAGCACATCAGGAGTAGATGGAAGATATTAGATAATAGACGCTAGATGAAAGACTTTAAGACGCTAGACTTGAGGATATATGGATAAGTAAAATGTGAGACTTTAGATACAAAATATTATTGAAGTAAAATCTTGCTTCTAGCATCTAAAGTCTAAGTATATTTTAGTCCTAATATCTTCAATTCTAGTGTCTTATAATCTAGCGTCTTATGTCTTATAGTCTAAAATCTACAAATACAATTGCACCATTTTTCGCCAATATTTTGCTTTATGTGCTTCCTCATCCCATATATACAATTTGTTCACAATTCCTTTTCTCCACAAAATATCGCTGAAGTATTTGTTGTTTTCAAGAAAGGCATCATCTTGACCAATGGCTAAAATAAACTCCATTCGTCTCAATTCAGTGAGTATTTTTTCATCATTTAGATTCGGAATAAATTGAACAGGATTGTTGTAGTAAATATTTTCGTCGTGATAGCCATCAAATAAATCTTTGAAAACTCCCACCTGCCATGTTAGGTCAAAACGGCCACTCATTCCTACAACCCTTGTAAAAAACTGAGGGTACTTTGTCGCCACATTCATGGCATGATAAGCCCCTAAGCTACAGCCTGCCGAAATCATGGTCATGTCTGGATTGAGCTCCCGTGTAAAAGGTAATACTTCCTTAATGATGTAGTCTTCGTATTGCATGTGCCTTTGAATACGATAACTCGGCGAACTTTCTGAACTATAAAGACTTTCAGCATCTACACTATCTACACAAAAGATTTGTAAATAACCTGCTTCAATTTTATCCTTAATAGCATCAATCACACGCCAATCTTCATAATCATAAAAACGAGCACCCCGTGTTGGAAAAAACAAAACCCTTGCCCCTGCATGACCAAAGACTAGCATTTCCATATCTTTTTGTAAATAATTACTAAACCATTTATGATATTGTCTTTTCATTATTTTCTAAAATTTAGGTTTAGAAATTATATTTGATTCAGAAGGATTATATGATAATATATTGATAGTCATAAGGAATAAATGATGTGATGGTCAGAATTCATTATTTTCTTATTGTAAAACAAGCGCTGAAAGATGTTCAACTAGCTTATCTCTGAGGATATCATGCCCCATCTTATTGAAATGTAATCCATCTGACTGAAAGAATTTTGAATCAGGGCGATGATTATCATCCAAATATTGGTCGTAAATATCTATGTAGTAAAGCTGGTCTCCTCGTTTTTTGATTTCTTTCTCAATAATCATATTTGTATATTTTACCTGATCATTCAAATACCAACGTTGTGGGCTAGGCTTAATCGATACATAAGTACAATCAATGGTTCCATAACGTTTTTGAATGACATCAAATAATTGAAAAAGAAAAAGATATATTTCTTCAGGATGGCGATTATTACTTAAATCATTATCACCAGCATAAATAATAACAGAATTAATTTCATTAAATTCAGCAAAGATTCTCTCAAAATACCAAGCACATGCAGCCAATGTTGACCCCCCGAAACCTAAATTAACAGGAGAAAAATCTTTGAAATCTTGATATAAACTTTCCCATAGCGTAATCGTTGAGCTTCCATAAAAAGCCGTTTTAGGTTGATATGGTAATTTCGAACGCTCCTGCTCTAATCTTTTTACTTCGTCTTCGTACCAAAACATAGCCTTAAAGTTTATATAAATGCAAAAAAAACAAAAATGATTTTTTTCGTGGTTAGTAAATAATTAATAAATCGTTACGTATTCTATCATCCTTTAAATTTAAATAAAATATTGAAAATCAACCGATTAAACTATATAAATTCATAAAAAAACCTCTGATTTTAATATTTCTATCGTCTAAGATTATCACAAATAACGGCGGTTGCTATTCCTGCATTCAAAGACTCCGCTCCACCAAAGCGTGGAATGGTGATTTTATCAGTCACCAAGCGTTCTACTTCAGCCGAAATACCATTAGCTTCGTTGCCAATAATAATATAACCAGCCTCCGCAAATTGTGTGGTATGAACATTAGCCGAATTCAAAAAAGTACCATATACTTTTAAAGAATTATTACTCAGATAACTTACTAAATCTGTATAATAAATACCTACTCTGGTAAATGACCCCATCGTCGAGGATATTACCTTAGGGCCATAAAAATCAACTGTTTCTTTAGAGCAAACAATCTTTGTGATACCATACCAATCAGCCACACGGACAATCGTCCCGAGATTGCCGGGGTCACGGATATCATCCAAGATTAATACATATTCATTTGCCTGGGCAAATAATTCTAGATTCCCCTTCGTTTTGACAGTAGCCAAGGCGGCATTGTTGGAGCTGAACGAACCTACTCGCTCTAATTCGGTCTGACTAACAATTTCTGCACGAAGTGGTTGTTTCTCTAAAAGGCTTTCGTTTTCTTTGTAGAAATCATCGGTAACAAAAAGTGATTCTACTTCAAAATCAGATTGAATAAGTTCGAGTACGCTTTTTGCTCCTTCTACAATAAAAGATTGATGCTCTTGTCTAAACTTTTTTTGTTGCAGAGAATTAATGTATTTAATTTGATTTTTTGATAGCATCAGTCTAAAAATTATTGATTATTTATAAAATCTATTTATCGTTATTATCCTTGAAAAAAACGCTTTTCCATATCTCATTATTTTCGTTAATCATCTATTTATCAGGATGTTCACCAAAAGGTACTTTTACGGAACCTTTGTTGTATTCACAGACTTTTAAAGGAAACAAAATTGTTACTACCGAAAAACTAGAAGCATTACTCCCTCAAAGACCTAACAAAAGAATCCTTAAAACTCCCCTTACCCTTGGTCTGTATTTTCATCAGCTTTTTGCCCAAAATTACCCTAAACAGAAAATAAAATGGCAAAACGAACTAACAAAGTTAAACGAGGATTTCGACCGTGAGGCAAATAAGATAGATAATAATTCAGTAGAGTTTTTACAATTATCAAAAAAGAAGGAAAGTAAAGCACAAAAACTCACCAAAAAAATCAATGAAGGAAACTGGGGTATGCGTACTTTTGGCGAGCCTCCTTCTTATTTTTATGAAGAAGACGCCAAAAAAAATGTTGAAAAAGTAAAAACTTATTACAAAAACCACGGTTTTTTCAACTATTCGGTGAGTTATAAGGCGGATAGTCTTTTCTTTAAGAAAAGAAGCATTGCGGTTACTTATTTGGTAAACGAAGGAAACTATTATCCTTTTTACAGAACAGATTCGTTGGTTACACCCGACAAAGCGATTTATGCTATTTTGAAGGAAAATCAAAAACAAAGTCTGTTGAAAAATGGAAATCGCCTTGAAGTAGAAACCTATAATGCTGAAAAAGCCAGAATAGAGGAATTGTTAAAAAATAATGGATATTACCATTTCACAAAAGATAATATAAGCATTAGAATCAATGATTTGGATACGGCCATTACCAAAGGAATAGCGGCTATTACGTTTATTCCAAATCCAGACCGCCCTCCTCAAAATCTGAATTATAATAAATCTTATCTCTTAAACAAGGTAACTTTTATTTCTGATGGTACGTCTCCGAATATTCCCAATTCAAAAGTCGATACCGTCGTTTTTAATAATATCAAGTATCTGTTTGTAAATAAAAGATTCTCTGAAAAACTTTTAGATACCAAAATAGACATTCGCCCGAATGAACACTACAGCCTTCAAAAGGTATTGTTGACTCAGAAGAAATTATATGGGCTTGATCAGTTTCAGTTTACCAGAGTAAACTTTGATACAACAAAAGGCGTATTGGACGCCACCATTTATGCCAAACCATTAGATAAATACCAATTTACGGCAGAAACAGGCGGCAGTATTTATAAATTGGTGCTAGGCCCATTCTTTAATACATCATTCAAATTAAGGAATCTTAGAGGAAGTGCTAGCTCATTAGAAACCAATTTTCGTTTCGGTTTTGAGGCACAAGCTGGTTTTATTCGTCCTGATATTGTAAGTAGAAATCTAGAATTAGGGTTTAACTCATCGATTATCATTCCTAAAATATTAGCCCCTAATTTTATAGCCCAACGCTTGAACGACTATACGCCACAAACTCGTTTAGGGGGTGGTGTAGAATTTGTTGGAAGACAAGAATACAACCGACTAAATTTCAAAATCAATGAAACGTATTTATGGCGCCCTTCGCCTAATAAGTTTTGGCAGGTTTCACTGATTGACTTAAACTTACTCTCTACTTCGTATCCGAATAATCAGCAGGCTCGGGATTTTAAAAACTTTTTGGATAGCCTTCAACGATATGCAGGTAACAATTTAGGACGAAGTTTTAATAAATCTTTTGTATCGAGTATCAGTGCTTCTTATACTTATACCGATAATCCTTATGGACAAATTACCAAAGGTAATTACATAAGACTATTGTTAGAGTCTGGTGGAACTACACTTAATTTTTTCCCAAAGGGCAAAATAGGTTTTGTTTCTGATATTTTTGGAGATAGTTTACAGTTTTACAGGTTCTTGAAAATCAACGTCGATTATCGCAAATACATCACCCTTAACCCTACAGGAAACTCTATCTTCGTTTATAAAGTCAACACGGGGCTAGCATATGCTTATGGTACAGAAAGGGGGCTTCCTTATGAAAAAAACTTTTTTGTGGGTGGTCCAAACAGCTTGCGTGCTTGGAAACCTAGAGGTTTAGGACCAGGGTCTGCACAGGGAAATTTTGACCAACCCGGTAGTATTTTGCTAGAAGCCAGTGCTGAGTATCGTTTTAAAATTTTAAGATTTTATGGCGATTACAATATCAATGGAGCTTTTTTTGTTGATGCGGGTAACGTTTGGCGCTTTAAAGGGCAAAATACCGAAGGGGTTTCAGGAAGTGATTTTCAGTTTAATAGATTTTACAAAGAAATTGCGGTAGGTACAGGTTTTGGTATCCGTGTCGATTTATCATTTTTTGTATTACGCCTAGACTGGGCGGTAAGAATGCTTGACCCTTCCTTACCTGAAAACAATCGCTGGGTTTTGTTTAAACCAAGCGAGAAATTGCCTTCAACGTATCGAAATCCGTTGGTTTTAAACTTTGGAATTGGTTATCCTTTTTAATTATAACAATTTACTGACATTCTGTCAGACATAACAATATTTCTTCGTAATTTTGCCCTTCATTACAGATTGTGATTCCATTAGTCCAAAAATAATATTCACGTTTGCTTAATCATTTTTAGCAAAGCTTGTGAACAAAAAGATATGAGAAATTTAGAAATACTTACTGAAGAAGATAAAGAAACCCTTGATCTTCCACGCACTACCATTGATGAAATAGGAAAACAGAACAAAAAAAAGCTTTATATTGAAAGTTACGGTTGCCAAATGAATTTCTCAGATAGCGAAATTGTAACGTCAATTCTTCAAGAAAATGGTTATGCAACTACCTCTCAGTTTGAAGAAGCGGATGTAATTCTAGTAAATACTTGTGCTATTCGTGAAAATGCTGAACAAAAAGTAAGAAATCGTTTAAAGAATTTCACGCACATCAAAAGAAAACGCCCTAACCTAGTAGTAGGTGTATTGGGTTGTATGGCTGAACGCCTCAAAACGAAGTTTTTGGAAGAAGAAAAAATAGTTGATATCGTAGCTGGTCCAGATTCTTATCGTGATTTGCCCAATTTATTTGAAGAAGTGGAAGAAGGCAACAAAGCCATCAATGTTTTCTTATCAAAAGAAGAAACTTATGCTGATATTTCGCCTGTTCGTTTGAACTCAAACGGAGTAACAGCCTTTGTCTCTATCATGCGTGGTTGCGATAATATGTGTTCTTTCTGTGTGGTACCCTTTACGCGTGGTCGCGAGCGTTCACGTGATGTGTATTCTATCTTGAAAGAATGTCAAGATTTGCTAGACAATGGTTATAAAGAAGTAACATTATTGGGACAAAATGTAGATTCATACAAATGGGCTTCTGCCGATGGTAGTGAAACAGTAAACTTTGCTCAATTATTAGAAAGAGTAGCCTTAATCAATCCATTACTAAGAGTACGTTTTTCTACTTCACATCCAAAAGATATTACCGATGAGGTACTTTACACGATGAAAAAGTATGAAAACATTTGTAATTATATTCACTTACCAGCACAAAGTGGCAGTAGTAGAATATTGAAATTGATGAACCGTACTTACGACCGTGCTTGGTATATCAATCGTGTAGATAAAATTCGTGAAATATTAGGAGAAGAATGTGGTATTTCACAAGATATTATCGCAGGTTTTTGTTCGGAAACAGAGGAGGAACACCAAGAAACGCTTTCGCTGATAGAATACGTTCGTTATGACTACGGTTATATGTTTTCTTATTCAGAGCGTCCGGGTACGCCTGCTGCTAAAAAATTAGTAGATGATATTCCAGAAGATGTAAAACAAAGACGTCTGGCTGAAATCATCGCTCTTCAACGCCAGATTTCACTTGAACGCAACCAGATGTCGGTAGGTACTATTCAAAAAGTATTGATTGAAGGTGACTCGAAACGTTCTGAAGATTTCTTACAAGGACGCAACGACCAAAATAAAATGGTGATTTTACCAAAAGGCAATCACAAAAAAGGTGATTATGTCAATGTAAAAATCACTTCTTGTTCGTCGGCTACTTTGTTTGGAGATGTAGTGTAATGAAAATATCTGAGAACGATACATTTCATTTACACCCAAAACTCATTCAAATATGCAAACTACCGAATTACAATCGATAAAAGCCCGATTTGGTATCATCGGCAATTCGCCAGCATTAAACCATGCCATAGAGGTAGCGTCGCAGGTGGCACCAACCGATATGACTGTGCTGATTACAGGTGAGAGCGGTTCTGGGAAGGAATCATTTTCTAAGATAATTCATAATTTATCTGCCCGTAAACATGGACAATTTATTGCCTTAAACTGTGGGGCTATTCCAGAAGGCACCATCGATTCAGAGCTTTTTGGTCATGAAAAAGGAGCGTTTACTGGAGCTATTGATGCCCGAAAAGGATATTTTGAAGTAACTGATGGCGGTACTATTTTCTTGGATGAAATCGCTGAAATGCCATTGGGTACACAAGCACGCTTGCTGAGGGTGCTTGAAAACGGGGAGTTTATCAGAGTAGGTTCATCGAAAGTTCAGAAAACAAATGTACGTGTAGTAGCTGCTACCAACATCAATTTGATGACTGCCGTAGAACGTGGAAAATTCAGAGAAGACTTGTACTATCGTTTGAATACTGTACCCATTTTTGTGCCGCCTTTGCGTGACAGAGGAATGGATATTGAATTGTTGTTCAGAAAATTCAGTAGCGATTTTGCCGAAAAATATAGAATCAAACCGATTCAACTTACCTCTGATGCGCAGCAAATTTTGTTAACTCAACGTTTCCCAGGTAATATCAGACAACTTAAAAACCTTGCTGAACAAATATCAATTCTTGAAACAGATGATAGAACCGTGGATGGCGAAAAGCTAGCACATTATCTTCAGATGAACAACGGCAAGATGATGGGGAATAATGGTTTGGTTAGACGAGATTTTGAAGCCCAACAAAATGATAATTTCACAGAAAGAGAGTTGTTGTATAAGATTCTCTTTGATATGCGTAAGGATGTTACTGAATTAAAAAAGATGTTTTTAGAGGTGCTTCAAAATGGTGAAGTGAGTCCTGATATACTAAAACAAAATGAAAGCCTTTTTCAGAATATCGACAAAGAGCGTTCTTTCCCTTATCAGCCCGATTTTGCAACGCCTAGAACATTGCCATCGGTCAATAATTTTTCGAACAATCAGCCCGATAACGAATTAACAATTATTAACTTAGGAAATAACAATCCTGAGAATAAAAATGCGTTCATAGACGTTACCCATGAAGCCGAGGAGGTATCTTTTTCACTTGAAAAACAAGAAAAAGATATGATTATCAAGGCTTTACAGAAAAATAAAAACAAGCGTAAATATGCCGCACAAGATTTGGGAATTTCAGAAAGAACATTGTACCGAAAAATCAAACAATATGACATCGAAGAAGAGTAAACTATATTTTTCAAAGGCCTTCTCGAAAATCAGTATCGTAGCACTTTTATCATTAAGCATTGTGTTACTGAGTGGTTGTTATTCTTTTAAAGGTAACAGTATTGACCCTACTTTAAAAACGATTCAAATTCAAAACTTTGCCTTTCAAACGGCTGGTGGTCCTGCCAATTTGAGTTTGACTTTCAACGAAAAAATCAAAGAGTATTTTCAACGAAATACTTCTTTGAAAATGACAAATGCTAATCCTGACTTGATGTTTGAAGGAGCTATCACAGGCTTTGAAGTAGAAGCACAAGCACCTACTGCCAATGATAAAGGGGGATTAAACAGATTGACTATTAGAATTCAAGTGAAGTTTACTAATGCAAAGGATGAAAACAAAAACTATGACCAAGAGTTTTCGTTTTATCAAGACTTTCCGCAAACGCAAACAATTACGGCTGTTCAGGGAACTTTAATCCCAAAGATTCTTGACCAGATTGTACTAGATATTTTTAATAAAACCGCAGGGGAATGGTAGGTTTAGGCGTTGGACTATAGGACTTTAAGATTGTTGGACTGTAGAACTTAAAGACGCTAGATACTTGACTTCAGACGCTAGATGTTAGACTTAAAGGCTTTAGGTATAAGATTTATCGACTGTAGGCTTTTTTTGACTCTTTGATTGTAGGGTCATAATAAGCCAGTCTTCATATAAACTTAAACTCCTATAGTCAAAATTCCAATAATCCTAAAGTCCTAAAATATAGTGTCTAACGTCCTACAGTCTAAAGTCCTAAAGTCTAAAAACCCCCAAGTCTTAAAAAAGAAAAATGACCAAAGAAACCTTTACATATCTTGTTGCCAATCCGTCTGAGGTTTCAGCACTTGAAATTAATGGACTTGAAGAAACCATTAAGAATTATCCTTATTGCCAGCTTGCCTATACATTATTAGCTAAAGCTTATGACGACAATGATGTTGAGAAACAAGCGAAACTGAGAAAAGCTGCTGCTTATACCATTAGCAGAAATGCCCTACGTCGTATTATGAATGGTACTTTTGTGAACCATTCAAATGTACCTACTATTACTAAATTTGATTCAGATTATATCCGCAAACTGGAAAATATTATTGAAGCAAAAGAAGACGAGGAAAAACGCAAACAACAAGAGTATCAGCAAGAAGTGCTTTCAGACAAAGAATTTTTGAGTTATTCGACCGTTGCTGAAGACATATTGCTAAATGAAATTGCTCAGAAACAACAATTACAAAACAGCATTATTGATAGCTTCTTATTGAAAGACCCGGGGCTGATAAGATCAAGTAAAAGTCAATTAGAAGCAATGGGTAAACAGGAAGATTTATCATCGAATAGTGTAAAGCTAGATAAAGGCATAATTACAGAGAGCTATGCAAAAATTCTGACGATGCAAGGTAGAAAAGAAAAAGCAATAGGAGTTTATGAGAAATTAATTTTGAAATTCCCAGAAAAAAAGGCGTACTTTGCATCCAAAATTCAGGAGCTATCAGAATTTTAAATTTACAGGAATCATTTAAGCCTTGTAATCTCGTTTAAAAGCATAAAAACAATATTTAGAATTTCAAATTTTCAAATTAAATAAAAGATGTTCGGAGCAATTATCGTAGTTATTTGCATCATTGCAGTGTTATTAGTATTTGTAGTATTAGTTCAAAACCCTAAAGGTGGTGGTTTATCTGGAGAATTCGGAACTGCTGGTGCAAGCCAGATGTTTGGTGTTCAACGTACAGGAGACCTTTTGGAACAAATTACTTGGGGAGGTGCCATTTCTATTGCACTATTGGTTTTGGCTACAAAATTCATTACTCCTACAGAAAGTACTGAAGCTTATAAATCAGTAAACACTGAAGCAGCTTCTAAAAAAGCAGGTATTCCAGCAGCAGCACCTGCATTAGGAACAAACCCAACTGATACTTCAAAAAAATAATATTATAGTTACGAACTAAAAAGGGGAAATTCAGCTGAATTTCCCCTTTTTAG
>NZ_JBWKYN010000149.1:0-14860 GCF_059423785.1 Arcicella sp. GW458-12-2-14-TSB2
AAGTCCCTCGCTAGAGATAAGATATTGATTATTAGTTATTTATATACTTGTGGGTAATCAGTAGGACTTAAGTCACCCGCTAATAGAAAATGATTTTTTCTAACCCATGGTCTGTGGCACACAGAACACGGGGTTAAAGAGAACAAAACAAGCACTTAGTAACCTAGCTCATTCCTAGCGAGGGACTTAAGTCCCTCGCTAGGAATGAAGGGGTTTATACCACAATTTCAATCAATACAAAAAACAAAAAAAATACCATACAATTATGAATTATTGGCTCGTAAAATCAGAACCTTTCAAATATTCTTGGGATGATTTCGTTAAACAAGGCACAGGGATGTGGGATGGCGTCCGAAATTTTCAAGCACGCAATAATTTAAGAGCGATGCAAGTAAACGACCTCGTGCTTTTCTATCATTCAAATGAAGGAATGGAAGTAGTGGGTATTGCCAAAGTAGTAAAAGAAGCTTATCAAGACCCTACGACCGAAGATAAGAACTGGGTGGTAGTTGACCTTGTCCCTGTTGAAAAACTGCCTAAAACAGTTACATTAAAACAAATGAAATCTGATGAACGACTCAAGGATTTATCACTAATCAAACAATCAAGGCTTTCAGTTACACATATTAAGCCCGAAGAATTTGATATTATTCTTGGACTTGCTCATGAGTAAACAAGCTCAATTAATTAATTTAAAAATATGAAAACCGTCTTTTTTAAAAGTATTGCTTTTTTTGTATTGATGATTACCACTATTCAATTCGCACAGGCTCAGAGCTTAAAAAGAGTTGAAATTCCGCTACCATCAAACAATTCTGAGCTTTTTACCATTCCCATCAACGAACAAGGGGTTTTGGTACTATCTCAGGTGAATAAAACTAATTTTGTGCTTTCTAGGTTCGACACCAACCTAGATCAGGTATGGTCTATCAATGGAACAATTGATGGAAACTTAGATTATGTAAAGCATAGCTATGACGGCAAAAGCCTGTACTTACTTTTTAGCCGCTATAGAAGTAATGTGTACGAGGTCATAAAAGTAAACATAGGACCAGGCTTTATCGAAAAGTATCAGATAATGTCTGTAGATAGAATGGAAGTGTCAGATTTTCAAGCTATAAACTCTTCAGTTTTTATCGCAGGGATGGTCAATAATCAACCTGTCATTTTATTCACCAATCTGGACGAACGCAAAACAAAGGTATTGCCAAGTGCCTTGAAAAGTCAGGCAGAGATACAATCGATGGAATTGGACACTAGCACGGCTATCGTCAATGTAACGTACGCAGTGGGTACGCGTGGAAAAAATTATCAGTTGGTCGTAAAATCGTTTGATGAAGATGGCAAGCAAATCTCACAAGTGGTGATGAACCCAGATAACGAATTTGCCATGATGAACGGCAAGCTAAACCTTCTCTCTGATTCAACAGAGGTAATGTTCGGAACGTATGGGCATAAAAGCTCGATAGGGTCGTCGCGTGGGCCTACTTCACAGGGTATTTATTTCTCAAAGTTGACTGACAATGAAATCACCGATTTGAAATTCCATAGCTTTACTGAATTTAAAAACTTCTTTAATTTCATGGGCGAACGCCAAAAGGAAAAGCAAGAGAAAAAGATTCAGGATAAGAAAAATAAAGGAGAAGATTTACGGTTAGACTATCGTTTGTTGGTACATGACATCATCAAGCAGGACGATAAATACATTATGGTAGCGGAGGCGTTTTATGCAGATTACCGTTATAACAATTACAATCCTTTCGGAATGTATAATGGCATCGGTAGTCCTTATAGTTCGTTTTATAACCCTTACCGTTGGGGGTATGGCTATTATGGTTTGTATTCACCTTTTAGCTCGTATTATAGTCCGTGGGGATGGGGAAACAGATACTACGGCAATCAGCAGACGTTTGATGGCTGGATTTATACCCATGCTATCGTAGCGGCATTTGATGAAAAAGGCAATTTGCTATGGGATAACAGCATCGAAATGAAAGATGTGAAAGAACAAAAACTGAGCGAGAAAGTAAAAGCTTCGATAAAAGGAGATGAAATTACGCTTTCGTACAGCAATAAAGGGCAAATTTTCACTAAAATCATCAAAGGTGATACCATTCTTGAAGATACGCAAAGCTCGAAAATAGGTACGCAAATAGAAGGAGATAAGGTAAAACAAACAACTTCTGATGCTATCGACTATTGGTATAAAAATTACTTCATTGCTTCTGGTTATCAGCGTATTACGAATGATAGCGAAGGCGGACGAAGAAATGTATTTTATATGAATAAGATTTCATTTTAGTTCAAATAAAGGCTTTTGATTAACTTGCAGCGGTATTTCAAAATAAGAGTCCGCTAGACATTATTAACCTCACCCCCAACCCCTCTCCTTCAGAGAGGGGAGCTTTAAGCACTAAGGTCTGCTCCCCTTCTCTGAAGGAGAAGGGGCTGGGGGATGAGGTTTTACAAAATAATATCTAGCGACATTCTTATTTGGGATACCGCTTTTTTTGTTGATGACAAAATCAATATAGATTCCATAGACAGCACAATTTATGCAACAAGAGATTATTAAACTTGAAACGCCCCAAAACTGGAAAGAATATCAGCTGATTGATTCTGGTGGTTTCGAGAAATTAGAGAAATTTGGGAAGTATATCCTGCGTCGACCAGAGCCACAAGCCGCTTGGGATAAGTCTATGCCTGATTCAGAATGGGAGAGGAGTGCCCACGCCACTTTTAAAAAAGATAAGGGTTCACAGGAAAAAGGAGAGTGGATTGTAAAAAAAGGCGTAGAAGAACGTTGGTTTATGCCTTACAAAACCAATACCTTGGATTTGAATTTTAAATTAGCCCTTTCGTCCTTCAAACACGTCGGTATTTTTCCAGAACAAGCGTCCAATTGGGAATTTATCGTTGATAAAGTAAAAAAACTTCCTGTCAAGACCCCTAAAGTACTAAACTTGTTCGCTTATACAGGCGGAGCATCTATTGCTGCCAAACAGGCAGGTGCGGATATCACCCACGTTGATTCTATCAAACAGGTAATTTCATGGTCGAGAGAGAACATGGAAGCGAGTAATCTTGAAAATATTCGTTGGGTAGTAGAAGACGCTTTGAAGTTTGTAAAACGCGAAGCCAAGCGTGGCAACGTTTACCAAGGGATAATACTAGATCCCCCAGCGTATGGCCGTGGCCCCGATGGTGAAAAATGGATTCTGGAAGAGCAAATAAATGAATTACTCAAAACGGTAGCACAAATCCTAGACAAAGAAAATTATTTCTTAATCTTGAATATGTACTCAATGGGCTTCTCTTCGCTAATCGTTGAAAATTTAGTAAAATGTTCATTCAGCCAAACTCAAAATCATGAGTTCGGAGAACTTTATTTACTAGATGACTTCAAAAAGAAACTACCTCTTGGAGTATTTTACAGATTTGCGAGTGTTTAATGAGCCAACACTTCAATAGCTTTTAGGAATACTAAAAAAAGCACGAAATAGTACACTTTTTTCATGGGTATGTATAAATTATTAGTGGTTAATTGTTTGGTACAAAAGTAGTTACATTATTATCGTTTTTCAAAATTTAATTTGCAGAAAAAACAATAATTTATGAAAAAATAATTTTGTACAAACAACTAACCACCAATGATTATACAAGCCCTGTTATTTATTACGATAGACTCTTTCGTAAAACAGTGGGAAAATGAACAATGTCAGTACTGTTGCACCAACCAACCCTCCGATTACAACAATTGCCAATGGTTTTTGTGATTCCGAACCAATGCCTGACGAAACGGCCGCTGGCAACATCCCGAAAATACCCATCAAGGCGGTCATCATTACAGGACGTACCCTTGATTGAACTCCCTGCAAAACAGACTCATGTAAGGATAGCTTTCGATGGAGATTATCTTTGAATACTTCAATCATAATTACCCCATTCTGAATACAAATCCCGAACAAAGCAATAAAACCAATACCTGCCGAAATACTAAAGTTTGTCCCCGTTACTAGTAATGCCAATGACCCCCCAATAATGGCAAAAGGCACATTGGTAAATACCAACCCTGCATCTTTCAAACTTCCGAACATAAGGTAAAGGATAAAGAAAATAGTAATCATCGAAATCGGCACTACTTGTGCCAAACGTTTAGATGCTCTTTGTTGGTTTTCAAAATCACCCTTCCATTTCATCTCATAACCCTTCGGCAATGCATGAATTACTTTGTTTACCTCTGTTTGGGCTTCTTCAATGGTACTACCCATATCACGACCACGTACCGAGAATTTCACCGCAATAAAACGCTTGGTGTCTTCTCTGAAAATCAAACTTGGTCCTGTCAAGGTACGAATCACGGCGATTTCCTTGATAGGAATTTTCGTGCCGTTCATCGTCGGAACCATCAAATCTCCAATTTCGGCTTCCGACTTACGGTATTCTGATTGGAAACGGATACGAATATCAAACTTACGTTCTCCTTCAAACAACTGACTAGCCGTTTGCCCACCAATCGCCATTGACACTACGGCTTCAGCATCTGCCGCCTGTACGCCGTATAAGTCCATTTTTTGTTGGTCAAGCTCAATGCGTAACTCTGGCTGTCCTAAGTTTTTGATGATACCCAAATCTTCAATACCTTTAATCTTCTTCAGTACATCATTTACTTTCTCCGCTTGTTTCTCCAGAAACTCAAAGTCTTGTCCGTAAATTTTCACCGCAATTGAACCTTTCACCCCCGATACGGCCTCCTCAACGTTATCCATAATCGGTTGCGAGAAACCAAGACTTACCCCTTGAAATACATCCAGTTTCTTTTGCATTTGCTCAATCAACTGTGCTTTCGTCAGATGGCTCTTCCATTCTTTTTGAGGATAGATATCAACGTGAAATTCTACGTTATAAAAACCCGTAGGGTCAGTACCATCGTTCGGTCGCCCAGCTTGTGACATTACCTGACGCACCTCTGGAAAACTTTCAAATACTTTTCGCATATCATTAGCATACCGCACCGACTCGTTCAAACTAATACTCCGAGGCATCGTCGCCCTTACATAAATAGAACCTTCGTTGAGTTGCGGAAGGAATTCCGTACCATGTATCGTCAATGTCCATAACCCAACAACAGTGATGATGGCAGTAGTGATAAACGTACCTCTTTTGTGCGAGAAGCAATAATTGAACAACATCATCGAATATTTCAAGACACCATCTACAAAGAAATTTGATTTTTCTTTGACGTTCTTATCCATCAAAATACTCACCATCACTGGCACAAGGGTCAATGTAAATATCAATGCTCCCAACAAGGCCGCCCCTAGCGTCCAAGCCAAAGGAGTAAACATTTTACCTTCTACTTTCTGGAAAGCGAAAATCGGCAAAAGAGCTACTAAGATGATTACTTTTGAGGTAAAGATGGCCTTACCCATAGAAGTACCTGTGCGTTTTATCAAAGAAAGTTTGGCTAGTTTATTAAAACGCTCCATGCCCACTTCGTGTGCTTTGTGGGAAAGTACTACAATCAATCCTTCGACGACAACCACCGTACCATCAATGATAATCCCAAAATCGACAGCTCCCAATGAAAGCAAGTTTACCGACATACCCATCAACTTCAAACAGGTAAAAGCAAAAAGCAACGCCAGCGGAATAATCATCGCCACAATCAAAGACGCACGCCAGTCAGCTAAGAATATCAATACCATCAAGGTAACCAACACAATACCTTCTAAAAGGTTATGCGAAACCGTTTCGATACAAAAATCCAACAAGGTTTGGCGGTTATAAAACGTCTTGATATTAACATCAACAGGAAGAATTTTGGTGTTCAATTCTTCTACTTTATCGTTCAAGCTCTTGATTACAGCCGAAGGGTCTTCGCCTTTACGCATCACCACGATACCCTCAACGGCATCGTTGTTGTTGCCTCTGCCTACTTGCCCAAGTTTCGGTAAAGCCGATTCGCTGACGGTAGCCACTGTTTTTACATATACAGGTACACCGTCGATGTTTTCAACCAAGATATTTTCAATGTCTGAGATGTTGGCTAACAAACCTATCCCACGCACTACATAAGCCTGATTATTTTTCGTGATTACATCCCCTCCAACGTTGATATTACTTTTTTGTACCGCTTGAAATACATCCAACGGTGTGATGTTATACGCCTGTAAAAGGTTTGGGTTTACGCTGATTTCATACGTTTTTACCTCACCACCAAAGCTCACAATATCCGCCACACCCGGCACAGACCTTAAATTTCTATCAACTACCCAATCTTGAATTTCCTTTAATTTTCTGGCACTCAGCGACTTTGAATCAAGCGTGTACCTAAAAATCTCACCCGTTGGGCCATAAGGTGGTTGAATTTCTGGTTCAACGTCGTCGGGCAAACTTAGTCCCTGCAAGGCGTTGTTGATTTGAATACGGGCAAAATTGTTATCTACACCATCATCAAACATCACCACAACCACTGATAAACCAAAGAGGGTAGTAGACCTTACTGTGGTTTTTTTCTGTACCCCATTCATCGAAATCTCAAGCGGGGCAGTTACAAACTTTTCTATTTCTTCCGCACTTCGTCCCGGCCATTGCGTAATAATCGTTACTTGGGTATTGGTAACATCAGGAAAGGCATCAATGGGTGTATTCAAAAAACTAAAAATACCCCCAACCACAATGACAGCCGTGAAAAAAAACACGGCAAATTTGAATTTAAGCGATAAAGCCAATAATGTTTTCATGGTATCGTATCCTTAGTTATTTAAGGCGTTATAGATCATTAATTGATTTTTTATAATTACTCTTTCTCCTTCTTTCAATCCGTTGAATACAAAAGTCTTGTTGCCTAATACTTTGGCTACTTGTACCCTACGTGCTTCTACCTCTTTTGAGTTTTTATAAACAATTACAAAATTTCTGTCTTTGTCAAAAATGATTGATTCAGACGGAATCGATACTATTTTCTGATTATCGGCATAACTAATGGTTACTTTCGCAAACATTTCTGGCTTCAACAATTTCTGTGGGTTCGCCAGATTGATGCGTACTTGCATCGTCCTAGTTTGTGGGTCTAGTACGTTATTGATTTTATCTACTTTTCCTTCAAATACTCTGTCAGGATACGCTACCAGTCTGATTGACGCCTTGTATCCGTCCTTGATTTTCGCAACGTCCGACTCATACACGTTGGCAATTACCTGTACTGTCGAAAGGTCGGCTACTGAAAAGAACGGGCCGATGTCGCCTTCGCGATACGCCATTTTTTCAGAAATGTTTCTGTTTACATCCACGATATAACCATCAATAGGCGCTTTTACGGTATAGAACGAGTTCTTTACACCATAAATACCCGAAATCTCGTTGGCTCTTCTTAGTGTTCCTTCGGCTTTCAACAAATCATTTTGAGCAATGATGATGTCTTTTTCCGAAGCCAATCCCGACTTATACAAGTCTTGTTGCACCTGTAGATTCTTTTGTGCCGTCAAGAAATCTGATTTTGCCCCAACAATCTGGTTTTCCACATCAGCTACTTCCGAACTATGGATAATCGCCATTGTTTGCCCTTTCTTCACGTAGTCGCCGAGGGTAACAGATATTTTTTCGATGACACCATCTACCAAAGGCGATACCTTTACTTGTTTTTCTTCAAAGGGCGCTAGTTTCCCCGTCAATTGTAATTCACTTGATATATTTTCAAGCACCGCAGGAGCCAAGACTAATTCCTTACGAACTTTGTCTGATAGCTCAAATTCCTCAGAGCTTTCCTTGTTTGCTTCTTCTTTCTTTGATTGGCAAGCCATGCACGTGGCAACTATCATTAAGCCTGCAATAATGTTATTAGTTTTCATTTTCTTCTTGAATTTTTTTAGCAAAAAATAGTGGTTTCTAAAGTACTTTTTTTCCGACAACAAAATTGAGTTCTTCTACCGAACGCATCCTATCGCTTTTTAAGGAGTTAAGTTCAACAACTGAATTTTTGTAAGATTCTACAAAATCCACAAATTCAATCAACGAAATATTCCTTTTCTGATAGCTCGCTACTACTCCCTCAATCAGCGTATCGAAACTGCTAATGAATTTGCTGTCGATACTTTGTTCTAAACGGTTGTTCTCTTGCACTTTCAAATACGCACGCAGCACGTCATTTTGTAGGCTAGTTTGTCCTTGTTCAAAAGTCTTTCTGGCTGCCTCTATTCTCGACTCCGAGCTTTTGATGTTCCCTTGGTTTTTATTAAACACGGGTAAATCTATTTGTAAAGTCAGGGCGTGATAATTTGGAATATAGCTACCGTTGCGGTCATAAGAATACCCTAGTCTAAGGTCGGGCGTAGCCAAGGCCTTTTGTAAAAGGAGGTTTTCTTTTTCGTATCTCATCGAAGCGTCCTGCATTTTTAAATCATATCGATTCTCAAAAGCCGTGGCTGTCAGTTGGTCTAGCTTTAAATTATTGATACCCAAGCTATCCAGCGTTTTCTCGTTGATGATAGGTGATATAAAAGCGGCGTCACGCGTATTGAGCAATGTTCTTAATATAGCCTGTTTCTCAATAAGTTGCTGACGCAACTCGTTTTGCTCTTTTTTCAGGGTCAATAAAAATGCTTTTAGCCTGATTACCTCTTTTAGCGGAATATTGCCTTTGGCATATTGTTCGTCGTAAGCACCTACTAATTTCTGGAAGGTCAGCATCTCTTCGTCATACATCGCCACAGACTTTGCGATAAAGAAGATGTCATAAAAGTTTGTGCGGAGGTCAACGGCCAACGTCCTCAGCAAATCGTAATAATTGTATTCGCTTGCTTCGGCATTAATTTTTGCCAACTCAATTTGTTTATTACGTTTGCCTGCTAGTAAAAACAGTTGTTGAATCTGGAAAGCCCTTTGTCCTTGGCTTCCTAGCGGAACAGGCACTTTGGTTTGTTGATTATATAGTTGCTGTTCTCCCGAAAAGGTTGGGTTGTCCCAGAGTTTGGCTTGAATAATTTGAGCTTTTGAGGCCTCAATATTAAACTTTTGGGCTAACAGCAGGGCGTTGTTTTTTAGAAAAATGGCTTCTGCATCTGCTAAGGTGAGTCTTAAAGAATCCTGTGAAAAGGAGTTATAATACACCAAACACAGCAGGAATAAGCATAAACGTTTCATTTTATTGAAGTTTATTATGAGAATTAAATAATTAAGCAATATGATGTGGGACAAGAAATAGGAACATTTCTTGACACAAAGGTATCAATACCAACATTTTATACAAGCGTTTTGTTTGCTGTTTGTATGCTGATTGTTGAACTTTATACAGAAGTAATGGGATAAATCAAAGGCGGAGTACCCTGATTTTGAGGTAGATTTTCTGGAGGTAACTAAAAGTTATTTTGCTGGTGTAGACATAGCTTACACTGCTATGGTTAATATAAACGTGGTGGTCATCTTTGCTAGTTCTAGGAAACCACAACGCATAATAGTCGTCATCCTCCGAATCATCTGATTCTTCAGAATTAATATGACTGGTCGCTACAAAATCATCAACGACATCAGGCGAATCTGAATGTGTACTTCTAGTAGGGATTTTGAATTTGGTGACTTTTGAATTGTCAATTTGTTTGTACCCCTCAGCACACAAAATTCCCTTTATTCCTAAAGTTAGGAAAATAAAGGGAATTAGATATTTGATTAATCTGAATTTCACAAGATGTAAGCAATGCTACAATTAAGTAGAGCAAATAAGAGACCAAAATTGAATTACAGCATTAAAATGTGTAATTTCTTGCTAATGAAGCTATTTATTGACCATAAAAACTATTAATCACTAAATCACCATTCACTAAATCGCTCAATTGCTTCAATATTATTTTTTCTTTTCTTTCGGAGAAAACATAATTGACATTCTTTTTCCTTCCAAACGTGGTAGTTCGTCTGCTTTGCCTACTTCTTCTAAACCTTTTGCAAAGTTTAGTAACAAGATTTCGCCTCTTTCTTTGAATACAATAGAACGTCCGACGAAGTGTACATAAGCTTTCACTTTAGCACCTTCTTTCAAGAAGTTAATAGCATGCTTTAATTTAAAATTAAAGTCGTGGTCATCGGTATTAGGCGAGAAACGAATCTCTTTTAATACCGTCTTAGCAGCGTTTGCTTTAATTTCTTTTTGTTTTTTCTTTTGTTCGTATTTGAACTTGGCGTAATCGGTAACACGACAAACTGGAGGATCGGCTTTTGGAGAGATTTCTACCAAATCAAGCCCTTGTTGAACAGCGATGGCCATGGCCTGCTTGATGTCCATAATGCCTTGTTCAACGTTTTCACCAACTAAACGTACATTTTGTACTCCTTTGATGAGACCGTTTATTCTATAAGGCTCTTCTTCTCTACGATTATTTCTAAAATTGTTATTCGGGCGTAACGCCATATTATCTAAATTATTTGTTTTAAAATGATATCAAAAGCAGGTTTGAGAACTCAAAAATTAACTGCTAGTGCTAATTTAACGGAAAATCCGCATAAAAGGTTACAAATTAACGCTTTAATTGCGAATCTTCCGAAAGCTAATTCAAAAAATAAAAATATGCAAGTTTAATTTTTAGTTATTATTCTTTAAATCGTACAACATTTTTATTTATTTCTGTCTGCATTATGCTAATAAACTGGTCGATTGGCATCATTCCCAAATCGCCTTCGCCTTTTTTGCGGACTGAAACCATCCCTTGTTCGGATTCTTTTTCACCCACAATCAGCATGAATGGCAGCTTGTTTACTTCTGCATCACGAATTTTACGACCAATTTTTTCGTCTCTGTGGTCGATGTATCCACGTAAGTCACTTTCTTGTAAACGCAAGAAAATCTCGTTGGCGTAGTCTTCGTATTTCTCTGAAATCGGCAATACTGCCAATTGTTCTGGCGATAACCAAAGTGGGAAATTACCTGCGGTGTTTTCAATCAGGATAGCCACAAAACGTTCTAACGAACCAAATGGCGCACGGTGAATCATCACTGGGCGGTGTTTTTGGTTGTCTGAACCTGTGTATTCTAATTCAAAACGCTGTGGCAACTGGTAATCTACTTGAATAGTTCCTAACTGCCATTTACGTCCCAAGGCATCTCTCACCATGAAATCTAGCTTAGGGCCATAAAATGCCGCTTCGCCTAGTTCCACAACGGTTGGTAAACCTTTAGCTGCCGCCGACTTGATTATGGCTGCTTCGGCTTTGTCCCAATCTTCGTCTTTACCGATGTATTTCTCTTTATTCTCAGGGTCACGTAGGGAGATTTGAGCAGAGTAATTATCAAAGCCTAAGGCCTTGAACACATACAATACCAAATCAATTACTTTCATAAATTCGTCCTCCACTTGGTCGGGGCGACAGAAAATATGGGCATCATCCTGTGTAAAGCCACGTACACGTGTCAAGCCGTGCAATTCACCCGATTGCTCGTAGCGATATACCGTTCCGAATTCTGCCAAACGCAAAGGTAAGTCTCTGTAACTACGAGGCTTAGTCTTATAAATTTCGCAGTGATGCGGACAGTTCATAGGTTTCAACAAGAACTCCTCATCCTCATCTGGCGTATGGATTGGTTGGAACGAATCTGCACCATATTTCGCATAGTGACCAGACGTTACGTACAATTGCTTTGAGCCAATGTGTGGGGTAATCACAGGAGAATATCCTGCACGCACCTGCGCTCTACGCAAGAAATTCTCAAGGCGTTCACGCAACATGGTGCCTTTTGGCAACCACAACGGCAAGCCCATGCCCACTTTCTCAGAGAAAGCAAACAATTCTAATTCTTTTCCTAATTTACGGTGGTCACGGCGTTTTGCTTCCTCCAACAAAGTTAGGTATTCGTCTAACTCCTTTTGTTTTGGGAAAGTAACGGCATACACACGCGTCATTTGCTTACGAGAAGTATCTCCACGCCAATAAGCCCCTGCCACAGACATTAGCTTTACTGCTTTGATAAAACCAGTGTTGGGTATATGTGGCCCACGGCACAAATCTGTAAAGTTTCCTTGCTGATAGAACGTAATAGAACCGTCTTCTAAACCTTCTAATAGTTCAAGTTTATATTCGTCGCCTTTTTCAGTAAAATATTGAATAGCATCCGCCTTCGAAACCTCCGAACGTTGGTATTGGTTTTTCTGGCGAGCCAGTTCCAACATTTTCTCCTCAATCTTCTTAAACTCGTCTGCACTAAGGGTTTTATCCCCCATGTCGATATCGTAATAAAAGCCCGTTTCGATGGCTGGTCCGATACCGAATTTTGTTCCAGGGTGCAATGCCTCGATTGCCTCCGCTAATAAGTGGGCTGAAGAGTGCCAGAAAGTAGCTTTACCGTCAGTATCATTCCATGTTAGCAACTGGAAGTCGCAGTCATCATTGATTGGCAGAGAAGCATCTACTACTTTCCCATTTACTTTAGCCGCTAATACATTTCTGGCTAGGCCTTCTGAAATGCTGAGGGCAATGTCCATCCCAGTTGTTCCCTGAGCATACTCTCTGACATTACCGTCGGGTAATTTAATTTTAATCATGAGGATTTTGTTTGTTTTGAGCCTTGTTTTGGAAGAAAATGTTCTACAAATAACATTTCTTATCAAAACGGAATCTCAAAAAGCTTGTTTTGTTTGTGTTGAGTAATATCTTAAAAAATATTGGGGCAAAAGTATCTGTTTTTATTCAAAATACAAGGTAATGTTTGCTTAGTTATTCAGAATTCCCTTCGGTTTCAAAGGACGAATACTAGTAGTATCCACTTTTCGGGCAGGAGCTTCAAAGTTTTGATACGACGCAGTATCAAATTTTGCATCTACACCCGCTGAATAAGCCCCATATTTTTGTTTGTGTTGAGTACGATATACGCCATTCAATGCCCTGTAATCCTGACTATTAGCCGCCAATAGTTCGCTATAATAAGTCTCAGCCAATTCAAAGTTGCCCGTATATTCCAAACACTGTGCCACAAAGAATTTGGCTTCTGGATATTGCGGATTGTGCCTAAAGGTGCGTTCAAAAAAAGGCAGTGCCAAGCGATACGCCCGCGACTTGAAATAAATCAGCCCCGTGTTGAAACTGGCTTCTACCAACGAACTATCCAATTGGATGGCTCTATTAAAACACAAAATAGCGCTATCTAGTTTCCATGATTTTTGGTAGGTATTGCCTTTTTGCAAATACAGATTGCCGTTTTTAGGATGATAACTCAGTCCCTTGTTGGCATATAGCAAGGCTACATCATACTCGCGGAGGTTGGTATGAATCTGGGCGAGCTTTAAATAAACAGGCAAAAAGCTAGGTTTTAAGCTCAACGTTTGCTGATAATAACCCAAGGCTGTGGCAGTATCCGCCATTTTAGCCGATATTTCGCCTTGCACAAAATAGGTTTCACCGTTGTTGGGCGAAATTTGAAGTGCCTTTCTCAGGTACGCTTTGGCTTTGTCATACATATTGAGTTGCTGGTACAAATCCCCCAAGAGGGTGTACAGCTCTGGCGACTCGGCATTGAGTACTTCAGCCTTTGAGGCCGCCTCAAGGGCTAGTTTGGGTTGGTTTGAAGCCCGTAATATTAAGGCCTTCGCTTGAAAATAAGTACCGACGTTGGGTTTGATACTGATAGCAGTATTAACGTCCTCGAGTGCCTCCGTTATTTTCTCGTTTTCTAAATATAATAACGAACGTTTGTAATAGTTTTCTGAACTATTGGGCGATGCATCAATGGCATCCGTCAAGAAAGCGATGGCTGCGTCTCTGCGTGCTTTTTCTGTTACCTCTGGCACCGCAGGAATATTGATTCCTTTTTTAGATTCAGAAATACAGGCACTTACCAAACACACTATTAATAGAAGATAGAGAGATATGTTCCGATTTTTTTTCATTACTCAAAATTACAAACTTAGGGGCTGAAATGATACCTTGAAACCAAAAATCTTTCAAATAAAATAGGCAGACAAGGCATTTTATTTGAATTCAAGGTATTGTCTATCATATTTTTTCGTATCTTTGCAACCTATTTTACAAAATTTATATTTTTCATTTAAAACGTTTAATAAAATGCCAAAAATTAAAACCAAATCTGGAGCGAAAAAACGCTTTAAGGTTACAGGAACAGGCAAAATCAAGCGTAAGCACGCTTTTCATAGCCACATTCTTACAAAAAAATCTACTAAACGTAAGCGTAACTTAGTTCACGATACATTAGTAAGTTCAGCTGATATGGACAGAGTAACGTTGATGTTAGTAATGTAATACTCGTTTCTTTAGGATTATCCATTGAAACACATTAAAATTTAGTTATTGTTCAACCAGAAAATTGGCTCAATAAGTGTTAATCATTAACCGCCATTTTTCAAAAAACAACCAAGATTATGCCACGTAGCGTCAATCACGTAGCGTCGAGAGCAAGACGTAAAAAAGTGCTCAAATTAGCTAAAGGTTTTTACGGAAGAGGTAAAAACGTTTGGACGGTAGCGAAGAACAAAATTGAAAAAGGTCTTCAATATGCTTACCGTGACCGTAAGGTTAAGAAAAGAGATTTCCGTGCTTTATGGATTCAGCGTATTAATGCTGCTGCACGTCAAGAAGGTTTATCTTACTCAGCTTTGATGGGTAAATTAAACAAACAAGGTATCGAGTTAAACAGAAAAGTATTAGCTGACTTAGCAATGAACCACCCAGAGGCGTTCAAAGCGGTAGTAGCGAAAGTAAAATAGAAAGATTAGAGCGATTCACTGAATCGCTCTTTTTTTTATATAGTCTATTTTATATTAGACGTTTTTTCCTCTTATTAAGACCTTACTTTTCTTGTCTCGTATGTTTGTTTGATAAAAATCATGTTGCAATAGATTAAATTCCGAAATTAGCTTTTGTG
>NZ_JBWKYN010000150.1:0-14856 GCF_059423785.1 Arcicella sp. GW458-12-2-14-TSB2
ATATAATATACTTACAGATACTAATTATCAAAATAATGAAAATAGAATTTGAAAAAATTATTCCATCGCATGAAAACAGTTCTTTTCAGTGGAATATTAATCCAAAATTGAATAATTTTTTCTATTGGCATTTTCACCCAGAATATGAATTGGTTTTTATTGAAATTCATGAACAAGAAGGTACACGCCATGTAGGCGAACATATAGCCAGATATGAAGAAAGTGATTTGACGTTTATTGGGTCTAATATCCCTCATCTCAATTTCGACTATGGCTTGCAAACTGAATATGAGAAAGTAGTATTATACGTAAAAGAAGGTTTTCTGAAAGATACGCTTCAAGATACACCCGAGTTAAAGGGCGTATATGAACTTTTTGAGCTTTCAAAACATGGCATAACGTTTGGAAAAAATATTAAGGACGTCGTAGGGAAAAGACTTAAGCATTTACACGAACTATCTTCTTTTGAACAATTTGTAGAAGTGTTGACATTATTTAAAATGTTAGCAGATAGTAATGATTATACGTTGTTACATGAAAAGCCGTATGATAATCAACATAATAAAAGGGAACAAGAAAGGCTAAAAAAGATTTATAGTTTTATTGACGAACACTATCATCACAAAATTGAAATTGATGAAGTAGCAAGTTTGACTAATTTAAGCAAAGCTCCTTTTTGTAGGTATTTCAAAAAAATGACAAAACTTACTTTTACTGAGTTCTTGAATCATTACAGGGTTAATCAAGCCAAACATTTATTATTAATTGATAAAAACGTTACAGAGACCTGCTTTGAATGTGGCTTTGAAAGCCTTTCGTACTTTAATAGGATATTCAAAAAAATAACTGGTGAGAATCCATTATCCTTCAAGAAGAGGCATCTTTCTAATTAAAAAATGAAACCTAGTATTAATCCTCCTAAAAAAATAAGGAAACTTGGTACTTTCGTAAATTGAAGAATCAGTAAGGTACCGATGACTGTAACAAGACCTACCACATCTACTTGCTTCACCATAGGTACAATAAAGGTGACGGCTGCTGCCAATGTCAATCCGATTGATGCGGCATTTATACCATCTAATGAGGCCCTAATTCCACGATATTGCTTTAGTTGTCCCCAAATTCGATACACAAAAAATATTAAGAACGTACCCGGCAAAAAAATACCTGCTGCCCCAACGGCACTGCCCAATAGTTGTTCCCACCATGTTCCATCTTTCATTACTAATGTTCCTAAATAAGATGTCAACGCAAATACAGGGCCAGGCAACGCTTGCGAAAGTGCCATACCTGTTAAAAAATCATCTGCCCTAACCAATTCTTTAAATTCAACAAATTCTGTATAGAGGATTGGCGCAAGCACTTGACCTCCGCCAAATACCAGACTTCCGTTACGATAAAAATTTTCAAATAAACGAATAGGCTCATAGTCGGTAAAATGACCAAGACCAGCTAAGAACAACAGAAAAAGCCAAAACAAATTAAAGTTAGCCCAAGGAATAACCATTTTATGTTTTGTTTGATGGGGATAATCTTTATAATTAAAAGCGGTAAATGTCCCTCCGATAATTAAAGAAATTGGACAAACCCACGGAGATTGGAAATAAAATGCAAAACCTGAAGCCAACACCATTAAAATTACGCCAGAGGCATTTTTAATGACTTTATTCCCCAATACAAAGCCTGCATGAATAATAAAAGCTACCCCTATCGGCTGAATGAATCTGATTATTTCCCTATTCCTTAGATAAGTCATTCCGAAAGCTGCGGCCGTCATGATGGTTACGGCTGGGGTAATCCAAACTAGTAAGGTAAGATAAGCTAAATTGGGTCCGCCAATTTTATAACCTAAGGCTGTAATCGTTTGCGTTGAAGTGGGTCCGGGTAGGAAACCGCATAACGCTTGGAGTTCTAAGAGTTCGGCTTCGGTAAGATAATTTCTTTTCTTCACAAAGCGATCAATAAACATCGCCAAATGTACTTGGGGACCTCCAAATGAAGTACATGCAAGAATCAGAACATCTTGTAGAAAGAGGAGTCTTCTGATTTTTTTCATTTGGATAAATTATAAAGCTAAATGTGGAATTGAATAATAAAAAAATAATCCATGAGATACAAAAATCTCATGGACACAAAAATAAGTATAATATTTACTTCTTTAAACCTAACTCAATAAGTCTCTCATTCAAAAACTCTCCTGCCGTCATATTAACATACATTTTTGGATGAGCGGTATCCACACAAGATTCCAAGCAGGTTAAATCCATTTCAGAACGTGGGTGCATAAAAAAAGGAATTGAGAAACGAGAAGTACCTAGTTTTTCTTTCGGAGGATTTACCACACGGTGAATCGTAGATTTTAATTTATGGTTTGTTAATCTATCTAGCATATCTCCGACGTTTACTACGACGTAATCTGGTAATGACGTAATAGGAATCCAAACACCATCAGCCCTTAGTACCTCAAGCCCCTCCGCTGAGGCACCCATCAATAAAGTAATTAAATTAATATCTCCGTGGGCAGCAGCTCTAACAGCTCCTTCTGGCAGTTCTTCTGGATTTAAGATAGGGAAATAATGGATAGCTCTTAAAATAGAATTTCCATGTTTTACTTTGCTTTCAAAATAATCCTCGGGCAATTCTAAATACAATGCAATGGCTTTTAACAACGTTTTGCCTGCATTTTCTAAAGTTTTATATGTATGAAGTGTGTATTGTTCGAAATCTGGTTGCTCTGTAGGAAAAACATTATCAGGATATTCCTCCCAAATAGGGTCTCCATCATCAACTTTGGGCTGACCTACGTGATAAAATTCTTTCAAATCCGGCACTTTAAAACCCTTTGCCGTTTCTTTTCCTTTACTAATATAACCTCTCTGACCCGCAATACCCTCAATGGCATATTGCATTTTTAGTTCATCTGGCGAGAAAAAAAACTTTTGAACACTATCATAAAGTTTTTCAGTATCATCTTTTGTTAAACCATGATTTTTAATGGCTACAAAACCTATATTATTAAAAGCAGCACCTAAATCTTGTACAAATTTTTCTTTACGAGCAGTATCGCCAGAAAGAAAGTCCGCTAAATCAAGAGATGGGATTGTATCTAGAAGTGTTTCAGAAGTCATGTTAGTAAATGTTATTTATCAAATTCTATCCTATTTGTTAAATTGATAAACCTATATATTCAAGCTTTATGGATAATGGTTCTGCATAATTAATCAATCCTAATATGCAGAACCATAAATATTATTTCTTCAAGTTTTCAAAATTCTTTGAAACAGCATCCCAATTTACTACATTCCAGAACGCAGTGATATAATCCGCACGTTTGTTTTGGTATTTAAGGTAATAAGCGTGTTCCCAAACATCTAAGGCTAAAATTGGCGAACCTTTCTTTTCAGCCACATCCATCAAAGGGTTATCTTGATTTGGCGTTGAAGTAATCACTAATTTCTTATCTTGAACAATTAACCAAGCCCAACCTGAACCAAAGCGAGTAGTTCCAGCTTTAGCAAACTCTTCTTTGAATTTATCAAACGAACCAAATGTTTTAGTGATTTCATCCAATAATTCACCTTTGGGAGAACCTCCAGCTTTAGGCGACATTACATTCCAGAAAAAAGTATGATTCCAATGTCCACCTGCATTATTTCTAATAGCAGCTGGTGCTTTTCCTGCTTCTTTCAATAAATCCCACAAAGATAATTTTTCGTAAGGAGTACCAGCCACAGCTTTATTCAAATTATCAACATATGCTTTGTGATGGCGATCATGGTGAATCTCCATCGTCAACTTATCAATGCTCGGCTCTAAACTATCAGGTGCATAAGGCAACGCTGCTAAAGAGAAAGGCGCTGATTCAAGCATTACTTCTTCTAATGTCAATTTAGGTAATTTGTCATTATAGCTTCTTCTTAATGAAAAACTGAATGAATTTAAGCTAGACAATGCAAAAGCCGATGCTAATGTTGTCTTTAAAAAACTTTTACGGTTCATAGGAGATTTTGTTTGGAATAAAAATGAAATTTACTTTTCCTTATTAATAATTTTAATATTATTGATGAGGAGCTACTTGCTTCGATTGTTTATCACTAATAATGATTAAATGCTGATGTTCGTTATTTGATGGTTGTATTACCGTCATATTTGCCATTTGAGCTAAATCAGGCTTTACAATGATCAAGTTATCAATATTTTCAGCTGCTTTTTTCATGTCAGGTATTCCTACTATATGCTTGGGAAGGGGTTTTGAAAGGCTATTCTTTTTCTGGTAGTTCCCTAAATATTCTTTCATCATTGGTGATAACGCTGATGAGTCTTTTCCGATACCTAAAATGCTCAGGCGTTGGCTTTTTCCAACCAATGGAAGGGAAATTAAAAGAATAATAAATGCAAGCTTTTTCATAAGTAACAGGTTTTAAAAAAGTATTATTATTAAGTTATCTACTCATATACAATTCTGCTTACTATACTTCTTCCTAATGTTATCTCATCAGCATATTCCAAATCTCCACCAATAGGTATGCCTCTAGCAATGGTTGTAATTTTAACATTCAAAGGTTTTAACCTCTTTGTAAGATAAAACGCTGTTGTATCCCCTTCCATTGTGGGACTCAAGCCTAAAATAATTTCTTTTATAGCCGAATCTCCTGATTGTTTCTCCGTAATACGGCTTAATAAAGATTCAATATTCAAATCTGCTGGGCCTACTCCTTCAAGTGGTGAAATAATACCTCCAAGTACATGATAAAGCCCACGAAATTGTGAAGTGTTTTCAATCGCCAATACATCTCGGGTATCCTCCACTACACACACTACAGCCTCATCTCTTTTAGGATTTGTACAAATTCCACAAAGAATGTCATCAGAAATATTATGACATTGTCTACAGTACTGTGTCTTAGTTCTCATAGCTGTTAGGGCTTCCGACAAACTAAGTGTTTGCTTCTCATCTCGTTTTAATAGATGTAAAGCCATTCTCAAAGCTGTCTTTTTTCCTATGCCAGGTAATTTTGAGATTTCTTCAACAGCATTTTCTATGAGCTTAGATGGATAATTCAAGAGTATTAGAAATGTTGATTTTGGAGTAATTAATAATTATTGTAAAATATTAAAAGGTTATTGAACCTCCGCTGCGATTCCTCTTCGACAAATATCATTTCTCATCGGAGCTAGTTCTTCAAAAGTACCTTTCTTTACAGCACATTTTCCTTTGAAGTGAATCAACAATGTACATTGTTCAGCTTGTTCCGCCGAATGTCCACATACATCAATTAGCGTTTCAATAACAAAATCGAATGTATTTACTTCATCATTAAACACGATAAGATCGTATTGATCTACTCCAATAACTTCTTCTAATACATCAACTTCTTCTTCGAATTGTTCAAATGGTCGCATTTGTAAAAATATTTATCTTTTAAAATGATAGCAAATTTAACAAAAAATATCAAATTTGGTGTTCACAATACTGAATACCCAAAATTTATGACTACAGGAATTGCTTTCGGAATTTTAGCCGTTTACTTTCTAATGCTTATTGTAGTAGCACATTACACTTCCAAGGGTGCTGATACTAATACTTTCTTTACTGCAAATAAACAATCTCCATGGTGGTTAGTAGCTTTTGGTATGATTGGAACATCAATATCAGGTGTAACGTTCATTTCTGTTCCCGGTGATGTAGGAAAAGTATCTCTTTCTTATTATCAGATTATATTAGGCAATTTAGTGGGTTATTTTGTAATAGCAACGGTTTTACTCCCTTTATATTATCGCTTAAATTTAATTTCTATTTATACGTATTTGGATAAACGACTAGGGAAGGTCTCTTATAAAACAGGCTCTTCTTTCTTTTTACTAGCCCGTACTTTGGGTTCAGCCGCTCGTTTGTTTTTAGCAGTACAGGTGTTGCAGCTAGCTATCTTTGATGCTTGGAATATTCCCTTCTGGATTTCAGCTTTGGTGACTATCGCCCTTATTTGGGTTTATACTTACCGTGGGGGTGTAAAGACTATTATTGTAACAGATACTCTTCAAACTTTCTTTCTTCTTACGGCACTTGTCTTGACAATATTTTTAATCGCAAATAAATTAGACTTAGGCTTTGGTGATTTAGTCTCAACTATTCAGCAAAGTAAATATTCTAAAATGTTCTTTTTTGATGATTTTGCCTATAAACATCATTTTAGTAAAGATTTTATCGCAGGAATATTCATTGCTATTGTAATGACTGGTCTTGACCAAGACTTGATGCAGAAGAACCTTACCTGTAAAAACATAGGGGAAGCACAAAAAAATATGTTTTGGTTTTGCTGTACCTTCGCCATTACTACCTTAATGTTTGTTTGTTTAGGTGCTTTGCTTTATATCTACGCCGATAAAATTGGTTTTCAGATTCCAGAACGTACTGACTTACTATATCCAAAATTAGCATTAGGTGGAGAATTTGGCATTTTAGCTGCCATTACGTTTTTGTTAGGAATTACTGCTGCCACTTATGCTAGCTCAGATTCTGCCCTTACAGCCCTTACTACGGCTTTCTGTATCGATTTCATGCACATTGAAAAATATGAAGAAAAACAGCGAAACAATATCAAGCATTATACTCACCTTGGGTTTTCTGCTCTTTTCTTTGTTATTATTCTAATTTTTAATGCTGTCAGTAGCCAGTCTATCATCTCTACAGTATTCAATATTGCTAGTTATACCTACGGCCCATTGTTAGGTCTCTTTTCTTTCGGACTTTTTACTAAAATCCCTGTTAAAGATAAACTTGTTCCTTTCGTATGTATAATAGCACCTATCCTAACGTATGTTATCGATGCTAATTCTAAGGAATGGTTGAATGGCTATCAATTTGGGTTTGAGAAGCTATTAGTCAATGGAGCGATTACTTTTATTGGGTTGTTGCTTATTAAAAATAAAGCATAATGATGCTGATGATTATACAGAAAAGGGGATGACAATTTAGCATTTGTCATCCCCTTTTTAATGATATTATCTGCTAATGCAATTACAAATTAAAATGCGAACGCACAACTCCCGTATAACCATGTTGAGAAAGCCAGATGGTTTTATCATTGGCCGATTCCTTAGAAGCATATTCACCAAATAATAAACGATAGAGTTTACCTGTTTCTTTTTGAGTTACTTGAATAAAAATTTCATCTTTATGAATACCCATTTTTAACAACTCATCATACAAATCGTGAAGAGACCCTACATTGACTACAGCTGTAACCTGTACAGCAAAACCTTTAGGAAATTTTTCTATACCATTTATATCATATGTTCTTTCAGGTGAAAAAGCCTCAGTAGTAGTAGTTACTGAACTAACATAGATGTTATTATCATAACTCTTACCACTATCTTTAGAGAAAACCTCTCTTCTATCTGGCACGATACTATCTGCTATTTTTTCAGAAACCCTCTTATGTGAATTTAACGATGATGAAATATTAGGAGAAATAACTTCTATCCTTACTCTAGCTTTTCCACTAGCCATCATGCCTAGCCTA
The DNA here is from genome assembly GCF_059423785.1 of Arcicella sp. GW458-12-2-14-TSB2. Lineage (NCBI taxonomy): Bacteria > Pseudomonadati > Bacteroidota > Cytophagia > Cytophagales > Flectobacillaceae > Arcicella > Arcicella sp. GW458-12-2-14-TSB2. The sequence goes on from NZ_JBWKYN010000150.1 coordinate 7,524, forward strand.
GATGCTGCCTCTCTAGAAAGATTAATGATTCTTCCCTCCTCCTCACATTTACAATAATCATTAATTCTAACTTCAACAGTAAGATTGTTTTCTAGATTAATTACTTTAACAATTGTATTCAAGGGATACCTCGAGTGTGATGCAGTCAGCTGGGTGTCGTCATATTTTTCGCCAAAAGAAGTATATTTACCATGTAAATGGGCAGCATAGTAGCGAGCGATACCTTCTTCGGCAAAGCCTTTAGTTGGAATTTGTTCGATTCGGTAGGCGAAAGAGGATGTTCCTACCAACAAAAATAGGGTTGAGTAAGCGATGATCTTTTTCACAGCGTTTATAATTTATAAATTTAAGGCTTATAATTTACTACTTTTTACAATGTCACAAATAAATACAATATTTTCACTGTATAATAAAAATATTGTATCGGCATTTATTACAAACTGGCAATCATGTGAAATTAATTACTTTTTACTATAATTACATAAATTTAATCAATTAACCTGTTATTTTTTAGTCTATTTTTAGAATATTGTACTACTACTTATTTTTAAGTGCTTAGTAGTTAACTTTTTAACCATTTTGATATACAAATATGATTTCCAAAACAATTCAAGGACAACAAAGAGTAATTATTGAAAATATTAGTCCTCAACTTGATGCAGGACGCTACGCTATCAAAGCATTTGAGGGTGATACAATCAAGGTAGAGGCTGATATTTTCTTGGATGGACATGATCAACTGGCGGCAAAACTCCTTTATAAATTTTCGACTGATGAGGATTGGATAGAAACAACAATGAATTTTGTTAACAATGACCACTACGAAGCTTCTTTTCAAGTTTCTAAAAACGGTTTTTATACGTATACTATTCAAGCTTGGGTAGACAATGCGGCCACATGGCACCATGAAATAGATATGAAAATCAAGGATGGCCAGCATGTAAATATAGAATTATTAGTTGGGGCAAATATCATTGAAAAGATGATGAAGATTGCGTCAAAAGAAGATAAAGCTGAACTAAAGGCTCTCGCAAATCTTTTTAAAGATTCAAATACCTATAACGAAGCCATTGCGTTTATATACAACCATAAATTGCACGAATGGATAGAACAATATCCAGACAGACAACACGCTACTATTCATAGACACCTGAAAGTTTGGGTAGATAGAGAAAAAGCGGCATTTTCTGCATGGTATTCAATGTTCCCAAGGTCTGCATCTGTCAAAAAAGGACAGCATGGAACGTTTAAAGATGTTGAAGAGAACGTACTTCCTCGTTTAAAATCTTTGGGTTTTGATGTTTTATACATTCCCCCTATTCACCCTATCGGGAAACAATTCAGAAAAGGGAAAAACAACAGTACAACTTGTCAAGAAGGTGAACCAGGGGTTCCTTATGGAATTGGGTCTGAGTTAGGTGGACATACTGCTATTCTTCCTGAGTTAGGAACACTAGATGACCTTAAACATTTAATTGGTGCTTGTAAAGAAATGGGTATTGAATTAGCGATGGATTTAGCTATTCAATGTTCACCCGACCACCCTTGGGCTAAAGAGCACCCTGAATGGTTTAAAATCCGTCCTGATGGCACCATCCAATATGCAGAAAACCCTCCTAAGAAATACCAAGATATTTATCCAATTAATTTTGAAACCGAAAACTGGAAAGAGCTTTGGGAAGAATTGAAATCAATCATCATGACTTGGGCAGATTGGGGTGTAAGGATTCTTCGTATCGACAACCCGCATACCAAGCCTTTTGCCTTTTGGGAATGGGTAATCGCCGAGGTACAAGCGGTACATCCAGATATGATTTTCTTGGCAGAAGCGTTTACTAAACCAAAGGTGATGGCTGAACTGGCGAAGTTAGGCTATACGCAATCTTATACTTATTATACATGGCGAAATTCAAAAGCTGAATTAATTGGTTATATGAACGAATTGACCCAGACGGAGCAAAAACAATATATGCGTCCTAACTTCTGGACAAATACGCATGATATTCTTCCTTGGGCTTTACAAACGGGTCTTGAGCCATTGTTTATTATTCGTTATTTCATGGCGGCTACGCTTTCTTCAAATTATGGTATTTTCGGTCCTGTATTTGAGTATATGATTAGCGAGGCAAATCCTAATAAAGAAGAATATAAGAATTCTGAAAAATACGAAATAAAGCATTGGAATTGGGAAATGGAGAATAAGCTCACATATATTATTCGACAAACTAATCATGCTCGAATTGAGAATTCTGCCTTACAAAGAACCAATAATATTACCTTCTGTGACATTCAAAATGACCAAATATTGGCATATTTGAAAACACATTCAAACGGCAACAGAATTTTATGTATTGTAAACCTAGATGGCCACAATCGGCAAGGTGGAACTGTTAGAATTCCCTTGAATTTGATTCAAAAATATCCCGATCAGGAATATATCGTCCATGATTTAATCACTGGTGCTAAGTATGTTTGGCGTGGAGAATACAATTATATTGATTTAGACCCACATGTTATGCCAATGCATTTGTTTAGAATTGAAGATATTTATTATTGAAGCTGTTTAAACTTTCCCTTTTAGGTTAAACTAAGTCTTTTAGAATAGCTTGTTCCAAAATTTACTCAACGTAGCGATGCTATGCTTCCCAAATTTCGAAAAAATCAATTCTAAAATACAATACTTTCACCTCAGAAACCGAAAGTTTAATCCGATTCATTAACAAACAGTAGTCCTTTTCTTAATTAAGTTAAGAAAAGGACTATTAAATTACACATCCATGACAGAAGACTTATTAAAATTATTTCAAAGAGATTTGAAAGTACTTTACAGAGAAATAGAGCAATATCCAAACGAAAGCCTCTTGTGGGAAAAAGTTGATGGAATCAATAATGCCGGAGGAAACTTGGCTTTACATTTAATCGGGAATCTAAAAACTTATATTGGCAAAAATTTGGGCAATATAGACTATGTTAGGAATCGTGAAGCTGAATTTTCTGCTAAAAATGTTGCTCGTCCAGAGATATTGGTAGCCATTAATGAAACTTTTGATATTGTAACTGGTACTCTTTCAAAATTATCATCTCCACAATTAACAGCCATTTATCCTGAAAATGTTTTAGGATATGAAATGACTACCCAGTACTTTCTAGTTCATTTACACGGGCATCTTACTTATCATCTAGGACAAATTAATTACCATAGAAGGTTTTTATCTTAGTACTTCAAGCTCACATTCAAGCAAATAGCAATTAAAAAGGTAAACAGCATAAAAAATTCTGCTCTCATCCTTCAGCTATTCATAAAGCATACTTATCTTTGTGCCATGATTACTTTTCATCGAGGTTAAGTAATCTCAAAAACTCAATGCAACACAAACTTATCCTATCCAGTCCTCTACTAGGCATTACTATTAGCCGTCTCTGTCAAGAATTGATAGAGAATCACCAGAATTTTTCAAATTCTGTGATTATAGGTTTACAACCAAGGGGTATTTTTTTTGCCAAGCGAATTCATCAAGAATTAGAATCAATTACAGGTGTTAAAATCCCAATAGGGTATCTGGATGCTACTTTTTATCGTGATGATTATCGTCGTCGTGAATTAGTAAAAGCCAACGCCACCAAAATTCCTTTTATTATTGAAAATCAGAATGTTATACTCATTGATGATGTATTAGCAACTGGAAGAATGGTAAGAGCAGCCTTGGATGCAATGACAGCTTTTGGACGCCCCCAAAAAGTGGAATTATGCGTCTTGATTGATAGAATTTATAACCGTGATTTACCAATAAATCCTGATTATGTTGGTAAAAAAGTAAATACTCTTGCCACAGAAAAGGTATTGGTAGAATGGAAAGAACAAGGGCACGAAGCCGATAACATTTGGTTAATTACAAAATAGTATGCAAAAACTAAGTACTCGACATCTTTTGGGGATTAAGGATTTAACACCCGACGACATAGAACTCATTATGGCAACTGCCAAAGAGTTCAAAGAAGTAATTAATCGCCCCATCAAAAAAGTACCCTCCCTCCGTGATGTAACAATTGCTAACGTTTTTTTTGAAAATTCTACCCGAACAAGGCTTTCCTTTGAATTGGCAGAAAAACGTTTATCCGCAGATACAATCAATTTCTCAGCTTCTGGAAGTTCAGTAAAAAAAGGAGAAACGCTTCTTGATACTGTCAACAATATTTTGGCAATGAAAGTGGATATGATTGTGATGCGTCATGCTAGCCCCGGAGCCCCTCATTTCCTTTCAAAACACATTGCTGCCAATATTGTCAATGCTGGTGACGGTACGCATGAACACCCAACACAAGCATTACTTGATTCTTTTTCAATGCGTGAAAAATTAGGTGGTGATTTGGTAGGAAAGAAAATAGCGATTATTGGAGATATTCTGCATTCAAGAGTAGCGCTCTCTAATATTTTTGCCCTTCGTAAACAAGGTGCTGAAGTAACCCTTTGTGGGCCTTCAACCTTAATTCCTCGTTATGTAAACGAATTAGGTGTAAAGGTTTCACATAATGTAAAAGAAACGCTGGCTTGGTGCGATGTAGCCAATGTCTTGAGAATCCAGTTAGAAAGACAACAAATCAAGTATTTTCCTACACTGAGGGAATACTCTTTATACTTTGGTATCAATAAAAAAATGTTAGATGAATTGAATAAAGAAATCGTAGTGATGCATCCTGGCCCAATCAATCGTGGCGTAGAGCTAACATCAGATGCTGCTGATTCTCATCATTCAATTATTCTAGACCAAGTCGAAAACGGCGTTGCCGTTAGAATGGCCGTACTTTATCTATTAGCAGGCCAAAACTAATACCTTCTTTTACTCATAACATTATTATCAATAATGTTATGAGTAGCCTTCCCTATCTTCTTATTTATTGACAAACTTTACTTGTTTCTATTTTTGATAAAATTATCTTTTCTCACCAGAAAGAGGTTAAAATATTGTATATTTGATAAAAAAATAGATTATTCCACGAACAAATAAACAAATAAGTAAAAACAAATTTATCCTATTTTTTTTAATAGTATTTTACATTTCACTAGTCATGGGATAAATTATATCATATTAACAAAATCTATTTAAAAAGAAATTTTATATTTACCAAATGACATTTATTAGCTTCGCAAAACTCCATTAACCATAATTAAAGATGGCAAAAACGTCAAAAACAACTACTCAATCAACCGAAACAACTAAGAAAAAAGTAACTAAAAAAGCTGTTGTAGAAGTTATAGAGGAAAATCAAACTCCTGTTTCTACTCCGGTAGTACTTAAAAATGTAGAAGTATTCAGCCGTTTCTCTGATTTCGACATTCATCTTTTCAAAGCTGGCAAGCATTATCGTTTATTTGAAAAATTCGGCTCACACATTACTGAATATCAAGGGGTACAAGGGGTTTACTTTTCTGTTTGGGCACCCTCTGCTAAATCGGTATCAGTCATTGGAAATTTTAACTACTGGGACAAAGGTAGTCACCATCTTTTTGTACGATGGGATGCTTCTGGAATTTGGGAAGGTTTTATTCCTTATATCGGCAAGGGGGAAACCTACAAGTTTTGTATTCAAACGCAAGATAACCGTCTTATCGAAAAGATGGATCCTTATGCGCAACAATTTGAAATACCCCCTCGCACAGCCTCGATAGTTTGGGATAATTGGTATGAATGGACGGATTCTGATTGGATGGCCAAACGTCATACTAAAAATTCTTTAACATCGCCCATGTCTGTTTATGAAGTGCATGTTGGTTCTTGGAGAAGAAAAAATGGTAATGAAAAGCTAAGTTTTGTAGAATTGGCAGACCAGTTGATGAATTACGTGAAAGAAATGGGTTTTACGCACGTTGAATTCATGCCAATCATGGAACACCCTTATGAACCTTCATGGGGATATCAGGTACTTGGTTTTTTTGCACCATCTTCTCGTTTTGGCTCACCTCAAGATTTCATGTACTTGGTAGAAGAATGTCATAAAAATGATATTGGCGTAATACTTGACTGGGTTCCGTCACATTTCCCTGGCGATGCACACGGGTTGTATGAATATGATGGTACACATCTTTACGAACATCCTGATATGCGCAGAGGGTATCATCCCGATTGGAAGTCGTATATCTTTAATTATGGTAGAAACGAGATTCGCAGTTTCTTGATTTCAAATGCAGTTTATTGGCTAGAACGCTACCACGCAGATGGATTGAGGGTTGATGCTGTGGCGTCAATGTTGTACTTAGATTATTCAAGAAAACATGGAGAGTGGGAACCAAATATTTTTGGAGGCAATCATAATCTTGAAGCAATTTCTTTGTTCAAAGAATTAAATGAGACGCTTTATGCACAGTTCCCAGATATACAAATTATTGCAGAAGAATCAACCTCATTTTCTGGCGTTTCAAGACCTATTTATGCAGGTGGTTTAGGGTTTGGACAGAAATGGATGATGGGCTGGATGAACGATACCTTGAAATACTTCCAAAAAGATCCAATGTATCGTCGTCATCACCAAGATCAATTAACTTTCTCGACAAACTATGCTTTTTCAGAGAATTTCATGTTACCACTATCTCATGATGAAGTGGTATATGGTAAAAAATCGCTGGTAGGTAAAATGCCTGGTGATGAATGGCAAAGGTTTGCCAATTTAAGGCTCTTGTTTTCATACATGTTCACTCACCCAGGCACGAATCTGGTTTTTATGGGGGGTGAATTTGGGCAAACATCTGAATGGAACTTTGAAAAAAGTTTGGATTGGTGGTTACTAGACCACGCTCCTCATAGAGGCATTCAGAATTTGATGAAAGCCTTAAACCACATGTATAAAACAGAACCTGCTTTATATGAAAAACAGTTTTCACATGAAGGGTTTGAATGGATTGATACATCTGATAGAAACAATTCAATCGTGATATATGCTAGAAAAGGAAATGTTAGTAAAGAGCAACTGATTATTATTCTGAATATGACACCAGTGCCTCACGAGAACTACAGAATTGGAGTACCTATGATGGGAATTTGGAACGAAATATTAAATTCCGACGAACATGACTTTGGAGGGAGTGGTAAAACAAACAAATCGCTCATTATGGCCGATGAGATTGCTTGGCAAGGAAAAGCCTACTCTATTTCCCTTACCATACCACCACTCGGTGCTAGTATATTAAAAGTTAAATAAAATAAAAGGGATGATACTTCATAAGTGTCATCCCTTTTAAATTTAATGTCAAAAAAAAAAAGACCTATGAATCCGCCAATTCAAGGGTCTTTTTAAAATAATCTTTAAACAAACATGGTATAAGCATGTTGTATATTAT
>NZ_JBWKYN010000151.1:0-14828 GCF_059423785.1 Arcicella sp. GW458-12-2-14-TSB2
TTTGTGGTGATAAAAACATTTATACCATTATAAAGCTACTTAGAGAAATCAATTTTAGCAAAAAAAAATGTACCGCCTATCCTTATTTGTAAAGGTTTGTAGGCGATACTTTTTTGTGATAATATTTAATATAATAAATATCTTATGCTATTTCCTTGGCAAAAGCTAATAATTCTGCTTCTTCAAAAGCTCCAGCCATAATCTGAAATCCTATTGGCATTCCCTCATTATCTACTCCGTTAGGAATAGAAATAGCAGGTAAACCCACCACATTTGCTTGTACGGTAAACAAATCCCCTAAATACATTTGGATAGGGTCGGCTGTTTTTTCTCCTAATTTATAGGCCGTTGTTGGCGTAGTCGGGCAAATTAAAAAGTCATATTCAGTCAATAAATTATCTGTATATTCTTTGATTAGTCTTCTTATTTTTTGTGCTTTTGTATAGTAAGCATCATAATAACTTGCACTCAATACAAAAGTTCCCAACATAATTCTTTTACGAACTTCTTTACCAAAACCTTCAAAACGTGATTTTTTGTAAAGTGACATTAAATCAACCGCTTCAGGGCTTCTATGTCCAAAACGAACGCCATCAAATCTTGATAGGTTTGAGCTAGCTTCGGCAGTTGTTAACGTATAATAAGTTGGTAAAAAATATTTAATCAACGGAAATTCTACGGCTTCTACTTGATAACCTTTTGCTTTTAAATAATCTAATTTGGCTAAGGTAGCTGCTTTAACTTCTGGCTGTAAGCCTTCGCTTTCTACGGCATCTTTTAAATAACCAACTTTATACGTTTTTTTATCAGTTTGGAAGGTAGAATAAGCAACTACCTCTTCGTTTGAAACAGTACTATCTTGTTCGTCTTTCCCCGCTATTATTTCTAATAAGATGGCAGCATCTTCCACTGATTTGGTAATAGGACCGATACAGTCAAATGAAGAAGCATAGGCAATTAAGCCCCAGCGAGAAACCCTTGTGTACGTAGGTTTTAAACCTACCAAACCACAAAAACCTGCTGGCATTCTAACAGAACCACCCGTGTCTGTGCCTAATGAAGCAAAACACATATCTGCTTGTACGGCTACTGCCGAGCCTCCTGATGAACCACCCGCTACTCTGTTTTCACCAACTGCATTTAAGCATGGACCGAAAGCAGAGTTTTCGTTGGTTGAACCCATCCCAAACTCATCACAATTTTGTCTTCCTATGATAATGGCATCTTCATCTATCACTCTTTGAACAGCAGTTGCTGTAAACTGAGATTCAAATCCATCTAAAATTTTACTTCCAGCTTGTGAAGTATGATCTTTATAGCAAAGTAAATCTTTGATACCCAAAACCATTCCAGCTAATTTCTTGGCCGTTCCTGCTTTAATTTTGGCATCTATTTGGTCTGCTTTTTCCAAGGCTTCTTGGTCAAAAACAGATAAAAAAGCATTTAATGTGTTGTTCTTCTCCTCAATATTTTTCAAATAGAACTCTACTAACTGACGACACGTAATATTACCTGCGTAAAGGTCTGCTTGGATATCTTTTAAGGTTGAATATACTTTCATGAATGGTTTAATTTAGTGTAATTACAATAGCTTAAGTAAGCGAATTAAGCCACTTGCTATTGAACTTAATTAGATGGTTTTATGATTGAACCCTATCTATTAACAAAACAAAAGCATAGCTGAGATAATAAAATCACCTCAACTATGCTCTTGCTAAAATACCTTAATACTATTTTGTATTTGTATCGTCTTCTAAGCCTTTTGTAATTTGGTCAGTTACGTCCTTTTGTGCTTCTTTGAATTCTTTGATGCCTTTTCCCAAGCCTTTCATTAATTCTGGTAATTTTTTACCGCCGAAAAATAACAACACAGCTAAACCCACCAAAATTAATTCTGGACCGCCCATGTTGAAAATTAGATAAATTGAAGTAAGTTCCATGTCCTTAGTTATTAAATATTTGCGTAAAGATAAGCAATGATTTTAGATTTTAGTTTTTACCATTTAGTTTTTCTTTCTCTACAAAAGCATACAGAGCCTTGCAAACCTATTTTAGTGGCAATAATTCTCCTTTTTCCCATGCAATAAAATTATCTACATCTGTTTTTAAAGAATTAAATAACCACATCACTAAAGCCAAATCATCAGATAAACCTATAAAAGGTAAAAAGTCTGGGATTAAGTCGAAAGGAGAGATAAAATAAATCAAACTGGCAATAATTTTCAGGATACTAGCCCACGGGATGATTCTGTATTGACCCGTAGCATAAGCCTTTACCATTCTACTTAACGTTGTGATGCGCTCTGCAAGTACTTGTCCTACGCCTTTATTTTCGTTATTAGCAATATCTCTGGCTTTGATAAGGGCTTCTCTTAATAATTCAAGGACAGCCAACCCCGTTCCAGCATATTTCCCAGCCTTTTTCGTAGCAGCTTTGAAGAATGTTGATTTCAAAACTTTGCCTACTAAGTCTTCATTAGTCATATTTTATGATATTAATTTAAGGATTCGATGAATGAACATATGTCTATAACGTAGCAAATATACAATTTACCAAACTTTTACTAAGAATTCTACAAAAAATACTTAATAAACCGTTAGTGAATAAGCAAATGGGTTACATTTGCGTTAGATTTTAAACGTATTTACTAAAACAATTAATTTACAATCGATTATGTCAAAAATAACTGTCGTAGGTGCAGGAGCGGTGGGAGCAACCACTGCTGATAACATTGCCCGTAAAGAATTAGCATCGGAAGTAGTATTGCTTGACATTAAGGAAGGCTTTGCTGAAGGTAAAGCCCTAGATATGTTTCAAACTGCTGCAATCTTAGGGTGGGATACTAAACTAACGGGTGTTACTAACGATTATTCTAAAACGGCTAATTCTGATGTCGTTGTGATTACTTCGGGACTTCCACGCAAGCCAGGGATGACTCGTGAAGAACTAATAGGAGTAAATGCAGGCATTGTAAAATCAGTCGTTGATAATATCCTTAAGTATTCTCCTGATGCTATTTTTGTGATTGTATCAAATCCGATGGATACGATGACTTATTTAGCATTAAAAGCTTCGGGCTTGCCTAAAAACCGTATTATTGGTATGGGTGGAGCGTTGGATTCTGCACGTTTTAAATGCTATTTATCTTTGGCGATGAATGTATCACCAAATGATTTACATGGTTCGGTAATCGGTGGACATGGTGATACTACGATGATTCCACTTACGCGTTTAGCCACTTGGAACGGAACTCCTGTTACAGATTATTTAGACGAAGCTACGTTGAGTAAAGTGGCTGCTGATACGATGGTTGGTGGTGCTACACTAACAGGCTTATTAGGCACTTCGGCTTGGTATGCACCTGGTTCTGCAAGTTTATCAGTGGTTGAGTCAATCATTCGTGATGAAAAACGTGTAATTCCTTGTTCAGTTTTCTTAGAAGGAGAGTACGGACAATCAGATATTTGTCTAGGTGTTCCTGTAGTATTAGGAAAAACAGGATGGGAAAAAATCATTGATTATAAATTAAATGATGCAGAACAAGCGTTATTTGCTAAATCAGCAGATGCTGTTCGTAATATGAACAACGTATTATCTACGTTAGATTTGTAGTTTAACTAAGGATAGTGAATAGCTTTAAAAAGCTATTCACTATTTATTTATTTCAAGGGTGCTTCATCTACTTTGTCAACAAAATATTCAGTATCGCCCATCCACGAAAATTTCATATACCGCTGTTCATAATGCACACGGATTCTTCTGCCAGTCAGCATGGCATCTTCTAATTTTTGAATAATTGTTGGGTCATCAGCATCTACTGTAAATGCCCATAATCTATTGACCATATTGCCCATTTGTCCTTGAGCCCCTTCGTTAAGTTCTCCTTCGTAAGTCTTGAAAACCACTCCCTTTTTAGAGAATTTTGAAATTACTCCCGCTCTTTCTCCTTCCGAATAAGCAACTCTCGTTAATAAAAAGCTGAACATGATTACAAGCACAGCTAGCGTTAATATGCCAATAAACAGTCTTCTAAAAAAGACCATCGTTGCTTGTTTTGCTGAATTCATTCGTTCGTTGAAAGCCATAATAAAATTGTTTAGATGTATAAAAAAAAGAATTGAATATATACAAAGATATTCAATTCTTTCATTTTTAATATATGTTATTATTATTTTGAACGAATAGCAATCACAGGGTCTAGGCGGGCAGCTACCCATGCAGGCACAATACCTGATAATACACCAATAAAGGTAGATACAAACACCCCAATCATGATATTACCAAAAGTAAGCACGAGCTTTAACGAACCCAAACTGACATTAGACAATAACCAGACAAAGAATATACCCACTGCACCACCAATCAAACTCAAAAATACGGCTTCAAACAAAAACTGGAATAGAATAAAATAATTTTTAGCCCCTAATGACTTTTGGATACCAATAATATTAGTTCGTTCTTTTACAGAAACAAACATGATATTAGCTATACCAAAGCCGCCTATTAATAATGAGAAAAAAGCAATACAAGCACCACCAACGTTCATACTGGCAAATATAGATTCGAAGAATTTTACGGCTCCATCTAAACGGTTGATAGAAAAATTATTGTCTTGTGTAGGTTTTAGTCCTCTTCTGCTTCGCATAAGACCTGTCACTTCGCCTTCCAAAGTTTCTTGACCTTTATCCCAGTCATACGCTTTTACCGCAATATCGGGTTCTGGTTCGTCTTTTTGAAAAAGACTCGCATATGTTGTGTAAGGAATAAAAGCTCGTTCATCTGGCGACCCACCCAAACTAATTAAATCTTCTCCTTTTTTCTTCATCATGGCGATAACTTTGAATTTAATGCCATTGATTTTAATCGTTTCTCCGATGACATCACCACGATCAGGAAAAAGAGTTTCTTTGACTTTCGCTCCTAAAATAACTACAAAGGCGGAATTATCTGTTTCATTATTCAAGAAATATCTTCCCGTTTCAACAGGAACATCCGTGATTTTATTATAATCCTGACTAACACCTGCTAAATTAGTTTCCATACTATTGTTGCCATTCTTCAACGTAGTTCTTCTACCATCCATAATAGAAACAGCCTCAGAATTTTCGAGGTTATCGGATAGATATTTGAACTCGTTGTACTTCATACTAGGGCGATTGATGTATTTCCACCAAGGGTAATTGTTGCTCATCACCCAAGGCCATTTGCCTACATAAACTACACCTTTACCGAATGAATCGATTTGTTCGCGAATACCCATGTTCATAGAATCAACAACGGTAAAAACAGCAACAATCGAAAAAATACCAATCGTTACACCCAAAAGTGATAAAACGGTTCGTAATAAATTAGATCGTAGGGCTTGCCATGCGAAACGTAAGCTTTCAAATAGTTGTCTGAGGAATTTCATACAATGAGATTAATATTTAACAAGTTAAATTTAAAACTACAAACTTTGACAAACAACTACGAAATGACAAATGGAGTTTATTGATAGGTTGAATGGTAAAATGTGGGTAAGACTGGAAAAAACTTTTCATCAATACCTTTAATAGTTTTTTTATGCCTTAATTTTACACTCAAATTACCAATAAAAGATATGTCTTCTAAAATTACCATTTCCGATTTTAAGTATTTTCAAGAAAGCTTTTCTGGCGAACTTTATTTTGATAACTCATCGCTACACAATGCACAAAAAATGCTATATTCTACAGATGCTTCAGTGTATCAAGAAAAGCCATTAGCAGTGGCTATTCCTAAAAACATAGCAGATATTAAAGCGTTAATTAAGCTTGCCAACGAGTTCAATGTTACATTGATACCTCGCTCGGCGGGTACTTCTTTGGCTGGGCAAGTAGTAGGAAAAGGTATCGTAGTGGATATATCAAAATATTTTACCAATGTGTTGGAAATCAATCAAGAAGAACGTTGGGTGAGGGTTCAGCCTGGGGTAATCAGAGATGACTTAAACGTAATTTTAAAACCTTATGGCTTGCTTTTCGGTCCTGAAACATCTACCTCTAACAGAGCGATGATTGGGGGAATGATTGGTAACAACTCTTGTGGGTTACATTCAATCGTATGGGGAACAACCCGCGACCACCTAATTTCAGCTAAAGTATTATTAAGTAATGGTTCAGAAGTAGAATTTGGAGAGTTGACCAAAGCTGAATTTTTTCAGAAAGTACAAACCAATACTTTAGAAGGTAAATTGTATGGAGAAATATTCCGCACCTTGAATAACCCATTTACTCAAGAAGCCATAGAGAAAGCGTATCCGAAGAAAACATTGAAACGCAGAAATACTGGCTATGCATTGGATATGCTGATGGAAAGCGAAATGTTTTTAGAAGGAAATAAGCAGGGCTTTAATTTCTGTAAATTATTGGCAGGTTCAGAAGGAACCCTTGCTTTTGTAACTGAAGCCAAGCTGAATTTATTGCCTTTGCCTCCGCAAGAAACTGCTTTGGTTTGTATCCATTGTAGTTCTATTCAAGATTCTTTACAGGCAAATTTAGTAGCGCTCGAACATCGACCAATGGCTTCTGAATTAGTTGATAAGTATATTTTAGATTTCACCAAAGGGCATCATTTGTATGAAAAGAACCGCTTTTTTATCGAAGGAGACCCTGCGGCTATTTTGATGGTGGAATTTATGGAAGAAAGTGATGACGCTTTGAACCTGAAAACCTCAGCACTTATTGAAGACTTAATAAAGGCAAATGTTGGTTATGCCTATCCCATTGTAAAAGGAGCAAATACCATTCCTGCTTGGGACGTTAGAAAAGCGGGGTTAGGATTAATCAGAAATCTTAAAGGCGATATTCAGCCCGTTAATTTAATTGAAGACTGTGCCGTTGCACCAGAAGACTTACCTGCCTATATCGCCGATTTACAAGACCTTCTCAAGAAACACGAAATCAATGCGTCTTATTATGCTCATGCTGGTGCTGGAGAATTGCACGTTGAGCCAATGATTAATTTAAAAACGCAGGAAGGCAAATTATTATTCAGAACGGTTTTGAAAGAAACGGCTGAATTGGTGAAAAAATACAATGGCTCATTAAGTGGCGAGCATGGTGATGGACGATTGAGGGGTGAGTTTATTGAAAGTGTGTTGGGCAAAGAAGTATTTACTTTATTAAAAGAAGTAAAAACACTTTTTGATCCTAAAAGTATTTTCAATGCTAACAAAATTGTGAATACGCCTCCGATGAACCAATTCTTGCGGTATGAAGCAGGGAAACAGAATCCAAGTATTGAAACCTATTTTGATTTTTCTAACCAAGAAGGAATCCTTCGTTTAGCAGAAAAATGTTCGGGTTCTGGCGATTGTAGGAAGACAGAGGTAACGGGTGGAACAATGTGCCCTAGTTATATGGCTACTCGCATGGAAAAGGATACTACGCGTGCCAGAGCCAATATTTTGCGTCAGTTTTTGACAAATTCAGAAAAAGAAAATCGTTTTGATCATCAAGAGGTGAAAGAGGTAATGGATTTGTGTTTGTCGTGCAAAGGCTGTAAATCTGAATGTCCTTCCAAAGTAGATGTTGGTAAAATGAAGGCTGAATTTCTACAACATTATTATGATGTACATGGTGTGCCTTTCCGTACAAAGATGATTGGAAATTTCACCAAATCGCAAGCGATGGCTTCAATGTTTCCATCATTGTATAATTTTATTATACAAACACCATTTACTGCTAATATTACGAAAAAGGTGTTAGGTTTTGCTCAGGAGAGGTCTATCCCCACCTTAGGAAAAACAACCTTGAGGGCTTGGGATAAAAAAAGACAACCACAGAATATTTCAGACCCCACTAAAAAAGTCTATCTGTTTTGTGACGAATTTACCAATTATAATGATGTTGAAATTGGTAAAAAGGCAATATCACTACTGACAAAATTGGGGTATGAGGTAATTCTTCCCGAACATTTGGAAAGTGGCAGAACCTATCTGTCAAAAGGATTAGTGAAAGAAGCTAAACAAATTGCTATTCAAAATGTTAAAACGCTTTTGGATATTATCAACGAAAACACACCCATTTTGGGTATTGAGCCATCGGCTATTCTTACTTTACGAGATGAATACCTTGAATTAGTGCCTGCTGAATTATTGGCAGATGCTGAAAGAATAGCCAAAAATGCCTTTTTGATTGATGAGTTTTTAGCACACGAAATCGATAAAAAAGTACTGAGTAAATCGCTGTTTACGGATGAAAAAAGACTGATTAAATTACATGGACATTGCCATCAAAAGGCATTATCATCTTTAGTAGCTACTAAAAAGATGTTATCCTTACCCGAAAATTATGAAGTACAATTAATTCCCTCAGGCTGTTGCGGCATGGCAGGTTCTTTCGGGTATGAGGAGGAACACTATGAAGTGTCAATGAAAGTAGGAGAGTTAGTACTTTTCCCAACTATTAGAAAACAAGCGGATGATGTAATTATTGCCGCACCGGGCACTAGCTGTCGTCATCAGATAAAAGATGGAACTGGTAGAATAGCACAGCATCCAGTAGAAATTCTGTGGGAGGCGTTGGTGAAGTAATCATAGAGCCAACGTTGAAATTTATTCGACGTTGGCTCTATGATTTTTAAAGCTTAATAATTTTAAAAGTTGCCACTTGAGCTTCTTTCAGTACACGCAAGAAGTAAGTTCCTGCTGAAACTTTTGAAATATCGATTTGTTTTTGTTCTCCACTTAAAATTTGTTCTTGAATAATCTTCCCAGAAAAATCTACCAATTGAATACTTACCTCTTTATCGTTAGATTCAATATAAATCATGTTCGAGGTAGGATTTGGAAAAACATTTATCCCTAATTTCCCTAATTCTTCTAAGGCTGTCACTAATTCAATTTTTACTGTCGAAGGACTAACCACCGTTCCTGTTCCACAAGTATTTACGTTCCCTACCGAAAACAGACGGAGAGAAGTATTAGCCAATGGATTTAAGGTTATACTATAATTAGTCTTTTCAGAATAGAATATTTTAGTGTTTAATTCATCACTACCAACTACAAAGGTAAAAGGTGGTGTACCTGTAAAAGTAAGATTGATTATTATAGGTTTATTTTCATTAAAATAATAAGATTCAGTATCAAATCGAGCCGTAATAGCTTCTAAAATTGTGATGGGAACATTAGAACTTGTTGCACTCGCATCACTATCACTAGCAAGTACTCTGATGTAGTATCCGTGCCCTAATGGCAAATCCATTGGGATTTTAGCCCTCAATGGGCTTGTATTCCCTTCGGTAATAAGGTTTTGATAATTTTTACCAGTACTATCAGAGATTTGAACAGTAAATTTATTTTGTGCTGAATAAGCACCAGTGGAAAAAAATGGGATACTTACTATCGCTCCTTGACAATAAGAAGTGGAAGTGGATAAAATATTAGAAAGACTGACCTGTTTATTAGCATAAGGATTGACAGTTACAGTAGCGCTTCCCTTGATTTTTCCAGGACCACAAACATTATTAATTGATTTTAACGTATAAGTAGTTGTATTGTTTGGAAAAACTAAAATAGAGCTTGGCCAATTGGAATTCAAATAGAAACTTCCTGATGTTCCATCGCTTAATTCAAAACTTACATCTTCCTTAGACCCGAAATTATTTTTATCTGGGATTGCCGAACCTTTATTATTTTTAAATAAAATATAAGCAGGGTTACCTTGATTGATAATAGGATTTCCCAAGATAGTAACATCAAGTAATTCTCTAAGGTTTATATAGCTAACATCCTTCAATTGATAAGGATTACTACTTTCTATCTGTATTTTATAACTACCGCTTTTCAGTTGACTATTTGGCTGTATAACAATTTTTCCTGTTTTAGACGTCGTTAGTAATGTTGTAGTTACTCCATTATCATTAGTTGCGATTATTTTAAAAATATTGTCCGTACCAAATGTTCCTAAAGCCGTGATGTTAGCTTGAATATTTTTATCACTACAGAAAAGATTAGTATTCTCAAAAGTCATAGAAACAACTGGATTTACTGTAATCTTAACACTACCAGAAGCCTTACCTATACCGCATTCGTTAAATACAGATGTCAAAGTGTAAATAGTATTTTCAATTGGTTTTTTAATTTCTTCTAAGGTCGTGCTACCATATGAGATTTCTCCGTTAGTTTTATTGTTTTTATCATCAATAATTAAATATCTTGCTACTCCATAATTTTCATATTTCAATTTTGTATAAAGAGTAACACTTTCACCTGCATTAATTGTTGCTTCAGAATTTTCATTACTCAATTTTAAAGTTAATTCTGGTGAATATTTTAACCTTAAGCCAACAGGTTCAGACTGTACTAAGTTATCACTACTAATAATACGGATATTATAATCTACGTCAGTATAGGATTCTGGAATAGAAATCAATGCTGGACTTTGTTTAACACCAAAAAGAATTGTGGTATAATTGGTGTCTCCAGGTTTTGCAATTTGTACAGAGAATGTTGTTGTACTATCAACTTTTCCAACAATATCAAAAGGAATTGGTATTTTAAAGTTTCTACAATAATACCCTGATATATTATTAGCATAGTTATAATATCTATTTATAATATTGTAGTTTTTTACTTTCACTGTAACAGTATTGTTTTCATCTATTTTCCCAATACCGCAAATATTGCTCAAAGACTGAACAGCAAAAGTTCCTGTTTGGGTAAATTGTCTAATAATAGTTGTAGAATAATCATAAAAACCAAGTCCGTAACTTTCATTTGTACCATCTGAATAAGCTACTTCTACATTTCCACCTCCAGATATTTTAATATCAATGGGAGCTATTTCCCCGAGTAGTATATTCTGTGAAGCACTATTTGATATTGATATGGTTGGAATATTCATAACCGCAATAGTCAGTTCGTTACTATAAAAGAAAGGATTGCTTGAAGATACTCTAAGCGAGTACTTTCCATTTTTTACGTTTGAAGGAATCAATAGTTGAGTTTGATCAGCTTTTATTGTTCCTAAGTTTATTTTTGGTAAACTATTATTGTCTGGAATCAACTCTGCTGAATATTGATTATCCTGTTGGAAATTACCCTTGATAAGTAGATTAATATCAATTTTTTTTCCTGCACAAATTTCAATGGGCTGAAATTCATTGGTTGATAAT
Source organism: Arcicella sp. GW458-12-2-14-TSB2 (assembly GCF_059423785.1). NCBI lineage: Bacteria > Pseudomonadati > Bacteroidota > Cytophagia > Cytophagales > Flectobacillaceae > Arcicella > Arcicella sp. GW458-12-2-14-TSB2. The sequence goes on from NZ_JBWKYN010000151.1 coordinate 11,138, forward strand.
TGTATAGAAAAATTATTATTTTCGACTATTACGGTTTTTTTATCAGGATTGATGCTTGAATTTGTGCCACAAATATTTTTAATGGAAGAAATCCAAATTTCTTCTGACTTAGGGAAGTAAACACGAGTAAAGCCAGTCATACCCCAAGTAACGTAATTGTGTTCAATTTTGTATTTTTGATTATTAGATAACGTTATTTCATAAGTTCCAGCACCGTTCAATAAAAGTTGGATACCTAAAGTTTGTGGAGAGGCTAAAGTTACTCCACTTAGATTGGTAATCAAGGCTGAAGGAAGGGATAAAACATAAATGGAATTTGGGCTGACTGAAACGTTTTTTAATTCATCCGTAGCAACACTAACATAAAAAGTATTATTGCTGAAACTTTCTGGTAGATTCATCGGTAGGATAAAAGAAGCAATATTCTCTCTGATAACCGTTCCAACTACATCTCTGTAAGGGAATCCATATATACTATCTACAATAAAAGGGTCATTTAAAAGTCTTACTTTTATCTTGCTACCAATTTTTATGGCTTTGTTACTAGAAAATTTAACTTCCACACTACTTCCTAAGCAATATTTTCCTGCTTTTAAAGAGTCTGTTTTAATACCATCATTTACAGTAACAAGTATAGATTTACTTCCTTTACCCACTCCGCATGAAGATGAAAATGATTTAATGCTATAGTGTGTTGTACTTTTGGGAGATACGCTTATGTAAGAATTTATAACATCATCAAGAACATCTGTTTTTTTGATGATTTGTCCATTATTCAATTCAATCAAAAAAGAACCATATCCCGAGATTGAATAGTTTAAGTTTTTTGTCTCACCAAAACTAATAGAAGTGCTTTCAGCAGTGAAATCTACTTTCAATTCATTATGGATTGAAATATAACTTTGAAAATAAGGAGATTCGATAGCAGGACCATTTGCTGTTATAATTTGAATATTATAAAACCCTATTGGAATAGCGTCTGAGATTGTAGTTGATAAAACGCCATTTGTTTCACTTGCTTCAAAGTCATAAAATTTTGAACCGTTAAATGACATATCTACCAACCTAATTCGGAATTTATTGTTTGCGTCCCAGTTTCCTGAAGTAGAATAGTAAATGTCTAATTTACCATTTTTGCAAACATGAAGATTTGAAAGTCCAGTTATTTGTAATCGTTTGTCTATAACAGTAATGTTTGTACCACCTTTTACTATTCCTTTTCCACACATATTCGAGGCTTCAATAATACTATATACGCCAGATTTGCTTGGATTTACATTAAATAGATTGTTGTCGGAGTTAGCATTAAAATAAGTTAAAGAGATTTTAGAACTATCACTAGTAAGCAGGTTCATTGGTGTTGAACCTGATAATTTAAGTCCTATTGAAACTGACTCGTAGGGGTAAAGGACTTTCTTTTGAATACTTGTAAATTCAACAACAGGTAAAGAGAATATAGCCTTGTATTGTAAGGTATTGCTGTTAACTTTAGGTGAAGATGTTACAACTCTAAAATCACTATTAAAATATCCGCTGTTGCCATAAGTGTAATTAATAAGGCTTTCTGGCAAAGTAAAAATTAAAGTTCCTGAAGAGTCTATGGTATTTACACTTTTCCATGTGTTTTCACCATCATAGCTTGTTTTTACTTGAACTGTAAGTACATTGTTACTCGTAAAATTACCTGTTTTTGTGTATTTAATGAATGCTCTTTGTCCTATGCATAAGGTGTTGGACGATCCATATTCGTTATTAATAGAAGAAATTAAAATTGTTTGTGCTTGTAATTGAAAGGTGAAAAAACTAAGTAGTAGTAAATATTGAAGAGATCTAAACATAGGTAGTTTATATTATAGTGTTTAAATTTATATTTGACAAAAATATTTCATTTTAACTAAATATCCCATTTTGTTCTTTCTAGTATTAGACTTTTTTTAAAAAAAATACTTGTATTTTGTGACATATAGTTCTACAGCTTAGTATCATATGCAAATAGATTTGGTTATGGCACTAAGTGAGAGTTGATTCTAGCCTATGCCTTTAATATATTTTTCTTTCGAAATCTTTCTTTTATTCTACAATTAGTATTACTCTTTGATAGCGAATCAATGCTGGTGTGCCTTTATCTTTTCCTTCAACAATAATATGAATGGTATCTCCGCTTTTGGCTGTTGCGGGAATGGTGATACTAGTAGCATTAGGCATCGTTGGTTCTATTTCTACTTTTTCAGGCGATGTTCCTGCTTCTAGATATTGCCAAAATTTAAAATCTACGGCATTGCCGTCTGGGTCAATAGCTGATGCTTCTAAGATGATTTTTGTGCCAGCTTTTACTTTTCTGATATTATTGCCTTTTACGATAATTTTCGGAGCATGATTGGCTTCCTTAAATGATTTAATACACCAATCGGCTCTGGCAGCTAAGTCTAATTGCAAGGCTTCAATCCAACGTGTTTGCGGAAAAGAGGCATCATGTTTTTGGGTGAAAGGGTTAAAGTCTGTTACCTGTTTGCCATCTTCCCAACGCAGAGGATTTGTTTTTGATTGAACCATTCTACCACCCCAACCCCCATATTCTGGATGGTCTTTGCTCATTAATCCTACATCAAGTAGTTGGAAATAAGCAGGAGAGTCACCTTCCGAAATAAAATCATATTGGGTCATTTTATATTTCTGGGCATCTGTCATGTTTCCATGGGTATGTTCTTCGTCTCCCACTTGCTTCTGTCCATCACCCCACGCATAATATTTTGCTAGTAAAGGACCATGATGTTGGATGATGTTTTCCCCCATAAATTCACCTCTTAATAATGGCTGTAATTCATTCGGAACTACTCTTGGCCAAGGATAAGCAAAACACCAAAACTGGTCAGAATTATAAAAAACCTTGATGTTTGGCCAGTTCGGGGCTACATATTTTTGATAAGTAGCGTCTTGGTCGAGCACGGCATAAATAATGGCTTTGTCGGATACTTTTTTATAAATGCTAGCCCACTGACGCGTATTTTTATAAGTATCTTCAATGGATTTCAAGGCACGTGCTACAGTATTGGTTCCTCCCCAGATTTGTAAATAAACGGGCTGAGGGTTGTTATCTAGCAATACTTTTTTAATCCATTCCGAACCCTCAGTATCTTTATTCATTTCACCTTCAAAATCAATATTGCCTACCTTTATTAATTTTCTTAAAGTATTGGCAGTTGGATAATACTTATCATGTTTTAATAAATTTGGCTAAACTTTTTCATACTCGTCTAGTAATTCTTGTATCCAACTAGTGCCTGCCCATCGTAAGTCAGTACGTTTGCCATATCTTTTAGCCGTATTTTCCATCTCAGACGTAAACGTTGTTCCTTTGCCATCGCCTTTATAATGCCACTGCGAGCTACTGTAAACCAATCCTTCGATGTTGAATTCATTCGCATATAACAACATTCGGATGAAGGAATCAACATCATCTATTTCACCGTCAGTTGTAATGATAGTACGACTTTTTGTGTTTATATTGCTTTTTTGTGACCAAGCGTCTGAGGAAGTCTTTAAAATAAAAGAAAGACTCATTAAAAAGAAAAGAATTACTTTTGTTTTCATTTATTTTATGATTTTCTTGTAATTGTATGAATAATAGAAGATTTTATTGTTATTAATTTATTGTACGAAGGTAAATGTAAAATAAATATTTACGAATATT
>NZ_JBWKYN010000152.1:0-14589 GCF_059423785.1 Arcicella sp. GW458-12-2-14-TSB2
GCTACGTTGAGTAAATTTTGGAACAAGCTATTCTAAAAGACTTAGTTTAACCCGAAAGGGAAAGTTTAAACAGCTTCAATATTTAAAAAAAAATAAACTTCTTTTCCAACCTTCTCTTTTGAATTACCGTCTATAGATAAAATACCGCTACATCATCAAAAAAAATGATGATGGAAGTAGAAGTGTTTTTATTTTTGTCGGATTACAATAATGTTTATCCTCTTAATCTTATCATTCAAATTATCATGAAAAAGTATTCTTTTTTATCAGTGGCAATGTTTGCCTTTACCTTAATTTTTAGTTCCTGCCAACAAAACGAATTAGAAATTGTCTCAAGACCAGACGACAGCACTAAGCCTACTGTTCCAAACTCAACTACTCCTTCCGATAGCCTTTTCTCAGTAAATATCAGTGCTAAAATGGAAGTTGGTTCTATTGCCTATGATAGTACATCAGCCAACATCATTGTTACCTCTTGGGATAAAAACAACGTAGCTTATGAAAAACAAGTAGAAATCGGAGCAGGTAAAAGTAAAGTGTATTTAACAAAGGCCCATCAGAAATTCAGGTTCAAATTTTTGAAATGGGGTATTAGTAATGAATTGACTTTTACTAAAGAGCAACTCAAAGAAGGAGATGTAATTAGTTTTGGAGGCAAAACTACCAAAAAGCAATTAAATTCTGAAGAGGCCACTATAGAAGTAGGTGGTGTAGTGAAACCTTATTCAAAAACTAATTATTCGTATTATGCATCAGGCTTATTGAAACAAATAGATTATTATCTCGCTGATGCTTCAACATCTGTTTTGGTAATGACCTACAAAACCGTTTATACGTATGATGATAAAGGCTTATTGACTAAAGTAGAATATTTTGAAGCTGATAATAAAGCGTTTGGCTCTTCAATATTGACTTATAATGCCAATGGCAAGGTTGCTACCATCAATGAAAAGAAATACGACCAAACGGTAATTGCTAATTTCAAATACAACTTATCAAATGGTATTGAAAATATAACAGCTGAATATGCTTTTGATAATGGTGCTAAAATGAGCTATGCGATAAAGTATAAAAACGGAAACATCGTTGAAGATATCGCCAACGGTAGTACTGGCGGTAGCGAAAGTGGCAAATATGAGTATGATTCAAATATTAACCCTTATGCTCAAATGAATTTGTATAGCTTGTTTTTGACAAACCTTTCAAAGAATAATAACATCAAATTAGACAAAGCATTTTCGGGTAGTATTCCTTCAAATATTCCCTATAAGTTTGAATACAAGTACGATGCCAATGGATACCCTACTGAATTTGAAAAAAGCTTCAAAACATACACAAGCAATAATCATTTGTTCAAAATAAAAACGGTGTATAATTACTAATTGTAATAACGCTTTAGGAAGCCTTCGTGATAAACGAGGGCTTCTTTGTTTTTAGCCTATTGAGTATTGAAATCCCTACAAAACTGAATTTAAGCCCCACAAGATACAATCTTAGCGAAAACTCTTAGGGCGACTGAAATTTATCAGGCATAATTTGTAACTTCAATTTTCATCAAATACTAAAATCAAATTTCATCTAATATGAAAAAAACTACCTTTATCGTATTGACATTGCTCGGTTTTCAAGTTTCGGCTCAGAAAATTGTTCAGCGCGACCCCGTGATTGAACAAATGGTTTCAGAAGTAAATGCCGATAGCTTAAAAGCCCATATTAATAAGTTGGTAAGCTTTGGCACACGCCATACGCTAAGCACTACTACCGAGCCTAAAAGGGGTATTGGTGCTGCTAGAAACTGGGTGTTAAGTCGTTTTCAAGAATTTGCTAAGCAATCTGAAGGTAGAATGACAGCCAAAATAGATTCATGGGTGTTGAAACCAGATGGGAAACGAGTAGATAAAGACCAAGACATGGGCAATGTAATGGGAATATTAAAAGGAACCGACCCGAATGATGACCGTATCTTTTTAGTTTCTGGACACATTGATAGTAGGGTATCCAATGTGATGAATCGTGAATCAGACGCACCTGGGGCAAATGATGATGGTTCAGGAACAGCGACAGTAATAGAATTAGCAAGGGTGATGTCTAAAGCTAAATTCTCTGCAACGATAATTTTTCTGGTAGTAAGTGGGGAAGAACAAGGGCTTTTAGGAGCGGACTATTTATCACAAAAAGCCTTTGATGAAAAATGGAATATCGAAGGCATTATGAACAATGATATTGTAGGGTCAAACAACAGTAGCGATACCAGAATTATAGATAATACCCGTGTAAGGATTTTTAGCGAAGGGTTACCTGCTTTTGAAATAGATAAAAAAGCAACAAGCATCCGTAATATGGGGCAAGAAAACGACGGGAAAGCCAGACAGTTGGCTCGTTATGCCAAAGAAATTGGGGAACGTTATGTGGATAATTTAGAGGTAGTAATGGTATATCGTAATGATAGATTTTTACGCGGAGGAGACCATACTCCCTTTGTTAACCGTGGTTTCCCTGCGGTAAGAGTAACGGAGATGAATGAAAATTTTGAACACCAACACCAAGATTTAAGAACGGACAAAGGTATTCAATATGGAGATTTACCTGAGTTCATGGATTTTGAATACCTCAGGAAAAACACAGCGATGAATCTGGCTACGCTTTCGAATTTAGCCAAAGCACCAGCAATGGTTCAAAACTTGACGATAGATACTAAAAACTTGACTAATTCAACGACGCTGTTTTGGCAGACGCCCAAAACAGGAAAAGTAAAAGGTTATTATGTGTTGATACGGGAAACTTATCAACCCTTCTGGCAAAAGAAAATATTTACTACTAAGAATGGTATCAACTTACCTTATTCTAAAGACCATTATTTCTTTGCTGTACAAGCAGTAGGAGAGGATGGGAACGAAAGCTTACCACTTTTACCGAAAGTGGGCATGTAGGTTTTATTGATTGGCTATCTGACGGTTGAAGATGGGTAATTCATTCCTCAGTGTCAGAGGATACCTCAAATTAGCTCGTTTTTGAACTTTTTCAGTACTCCAAAATTATATGGAATAGTTTTTTATTAAACTATAACTATATAAAATAATGGAACTTATGGAAAATCAACAAAAACACAGTACAAAGAAAAAGGAGGCTCTTTCAAAAGTTGAAAAAAATGGAGGAGAAACGCCCAATAAAGTAATTGTTGAGGAAGAAGAAAAAACATGGGATGGCCCTCTGGGCGAAGCCGTGCGCCATGCCAATTCCCCTCAGATATATGCTGTGCCTAAGGCTATACCCAGAACTACGACCATAGAAACGGGTAATCAAAAGCCTTTGAGTAATCCAAATGAAGCTAGGCCACAAACGCAAAAGCCAACCGTTATTCAACAACCTGTTGCTAATGATGATGAAAAACCTAGTTCTGAGGAAGTTAAGAAACAAAGTATCGAACATTCAGAAAAGAATAATGTAAGCGACAAGCGTGGCTACAATGAATTAAAGACTAAAAAAGAATGATTGATTAAGCGTATTAATCATGCTAAATAGATAGTGAGCAATGGTTTTATTGCTCATTATTTAATTATTCCATGAAAAAACATTGATTTTTAGGATAATTATTAAACCTATCAAAGATTCAATGTAATTTCAAGGGATAATTTTAAAATTTATGCCAATCATTAAACACGCTGATTATCAAGCTCCTTTTTGGCTACCTAATGGTCACTCACAGACTATTTTTCCTTCAGTTTTTCGTAAAATTAAAACTGTAAACTATCTGCGTGAAAGAATTATTACTCCCGACAACGATTTCTTGGATTTAGATTGGGCGAAAGCTCATCTGAAAAATGCTACAACAGACAAGGCTAGTAAAAAACTTGTTGTGCTATCGCATGGTTTAGAAGGCGATTCTAGCAGGCAATACATTACAGGAATGGTGCAAATCTTTACACAAAATGGATTTGATTGTTTGGCATGGAATTTCAGAAGTTGCTCGGGCGAGCTCAATAAAACTACTCGGTTTTATCACAGTGGTGCTACCGATGACCTTGATTTAGTGATAAAATGTGCTATTCAGAAAGGTTACGAAGAGGTTTATTTAATAGGATTTAGTTTAGGGGGGAATCTCACGTTAAAATATTTAGGCGAACAATCAGAAAAACTGTCTTCAAAAATCAAAAAAGCAGTTACATTTTCTGTACCTTTGCACCTCTCAAGCAGTAGTCAGACAATCGGGTGGCTTTATACCAAACGATTTAATGATTCCTTGAAAAAGAAAATCTTGGAAAAGGCAAAACTTTTTCCAGATCAAATACAAACTTCAAACATCTCGAAAATCAAAACTTTAAAAGATTTCGATGATTGTTACACTTCACAACTACATGGTTTCCAAGACGCAGAAGACTATTACGAGCGTAATAGTTCCTTGTACTTCTTGGACAAAATCCAGATTCCAACATTAATTATTAATGCTCAGAATGACCCTTTTTTATCAAAGGCATGTTTCCCTTTTGAAAAGGCTAATTCTTTAGAACAAGTATTTTTCCAAGCCCCTAAAGACGGAGGGCATTGTGGATTTTATCAAGATAATTATCAAGGAACCTTATGGTCAGAAAAAAGAGCTTTAGAGTGGATAAGTAATAATTAGATTTAAAACAATCAAGATAAACTGCCCAAAATCGGTAGTTAAGGACAATATGATTACCAAAACAGTCGAACAAAAAATAAATTACGTCATTGATTTTGACAGTACCTTCACAAAAGTTGAAGGATTAGATGAATTAGCTGCAATTGCTTTGACTGGTCATAAAGACCAAGATAAAATTGTAGGAGAAATCAAAGCCATTACTGATAAAGGTATGCTTGGAGAAATCGGTTTTGCCGATTCGCTTAAAGCGAGAATAAACCTTTTGCCTGCAAACAGTGACCACGTGGCTACTTTAATTGAGTTTTTGAAAGGAAAAATCTCTGATTCATTTCTTAGAAATGAAACTTTTATTCGTGAAAACGCTGCTAATATTTATATAGTTTCTTCAGGATTTAAGGATTTTATCGTTCCAGTAGCTACTCAAGTAGGTATTTTAGCGGAGAATGTATATGCTAATACCTTCACTTATGATGCTGATGGAAATATCACTGGTTATGATGCTACGAACTTTTTATCACAAGATAAAGGTAAAGTAAAGTTGTTGGAAGACTTGAAATTAGAAGGAGAGATTTATGCAATCGGAGATGGTTATACAGACTACGAAATGCGTGAAGCTGGTTTTGCCTCTAAATTTTTCGCTTTTACAGAAAACGTAGAACGTCAAAAAGTAACTGATAAAGCAGATGAAGTAGTGGCGTCTTTTGATGAGTTTTTATATATCAACGGTCTTACGCGCTCACAATCTTATCCAAAATCTAAAATCAAAGTACTTTTGCTAGAAAATGTACACCCGAAGGCTGTTGAGGCTTTTAAAATTGAAGGGTTTCAAGTAGAATTATTGAAAGGGGCTTTAGATGAAGATGAATTAATCGAGAAAATTAAAGGTGTTTCTATTTTAGGCTTACGTTCTAAAACTAACTTGACAAAAAGAGTCTTAGAACACCCTAATGCGAGCCGTTTGATGACAGTTGGTGCTTTCTGTATCGGAACAAACCAAATCAATTTGGACGAATGCGAACGCCGTGGTATTGCAGTATTCAATGCTCCCTACTCAAATACTCGTTCGGTAGTAGAAATGGCTATTGGCGAAATGATTATCCTTACGCGTGATTTATTGACAAAATCAAACAAAATGCACGAAGGCATTTGGGATAAATCAGCTAAAAACTCTTATGAAATAAGAGGCAAGAAATTAGGCTTAGTAGGTTACGGAAGTATCGGTACACAGCTTTCTGTTATTGCAGAAGCAATGGGTATGCAAGTATATTTCTACGATGCCGTAGATAAATTGGCTTTGGGAAATGCTAAAAAATGCAAGACCTTAGAAGAGCTTTTAAATATTTCTGATTTTATTTCAATGCATGTGGATGGACGCAAAACAAATGCGAACATCATAGGAGAGAAGGAATTTGAAATGATGAAAGATAATGTAATTTTCATCAACCTTTCTCGTGGACACGTTGTTGAAATACCTGCTTTAGTAAATGCCTTGAAATCTGGAAAAGTTTGGGGTGCAGCAGTGGACGTTTTCCCTTATGAACCAAAAACTAACGACGAAGCATTTGTAAACGAATTGCGTGGTTTGCCAAGAGTAATTCTGACGCCACACGTTGGAGGTTCAACAGAAGAAGCACAAGCTAACATCGGTGAGTTTGTACCGAGTAAGTTATTGCAATTTATGAACAACGGAAGTACGTATGGTTCAGTGAATTTCCCAGAGTTGCAATTACCAGCGTTAGAAAATGCACACCGTTTGTTACATATTCACCAGAATGTACCGGGTATTTTGGCGAAAATCAACAATATATTTGCTAAATACAATGTCAATATACAAGGACAATATCTGAAAACTACTACCGAAATCGGTTATGTAATTACAGATATTTCAAAAGAATATGCTGACGAAATTGTTGAGGAATTAAAAGGAATTGACAACACGATTAAGTTTAGAATGTTGTATTAATTAAGCTATAACGAAAAGGTGGTTTTAAAAGAACTACCTTTTTTATATTCAAAAGCTTAAGGCTAATGCTTCCTCATAATTCGGTTTGGTCAAACAAAAGATAATTTCGTATTTTACAAAGCAAATCACGTAGAAAAGCATCGATGAGAAAAACATACTTTACCCCCGGCCCAGCCGAATTATTCCCTACTGTTGAACAACATTATAAAGATGCATTTGACCTGCAATTAGGGTCAATTTCACATCGTTCTGCTCAATTTCGTAGTATTTATCAGCATACAGTTGAGCAGTTGCGTATTTTGATGAATATTCCTGAATCAAACGGAATCTTTTTTACGGGTTCAGCTACCGAAATTTGGGAAAGAGTTATTCAAAATACCGTTGAACATGAAAGCTTTCATTTAGTAAATGGTTCGTTTTCAAAGAAGTTTTTCGATTTCTCGAAAGAATTAAATAAGTATGCTCATAAGCATGAAAAACCTTTTGGTGAAGGGTTTGATTATTCGGAAATTACTGTTCCTGAATATGCTGAATTAATCTGTACTACTGCTAATGAAACAGCTTCGGGAGTACAAATGCGTCCAGCCGAAATTCATAAATTGAAGCGTGCTAACAAAGATAAATTTTTGGCAGTAGATATGGTTTCTTCGGCACCGTATCCTGAATTAGATTTTAATATTATTGATACCGCTTTATTTTCTGTACAGAAATCATTCGGAATGCCCGCTGGTTTAGGCTGTTGGATTGTCAACCCTGCTATGCTTGAAAAGGCTAACCGTATGAAAACGCATGAAAATCAAATCGGTACTTATCATAGTTTGCCTTCTCTATTCAAGAATTTTGAGAAATTTGAAACACCTGAAACGCCTAATGTAATGGCGATTTATGTGTTGGGGAAAGTAGCAGAAGATATGAATAAAATCGGTATCGAAACTATCAGAAAAGAGACCGAGAAGAAAGCAAAGCTATTGTATAATTTTGCAGAAAAAGCTGAATCTTTAGAAGTTTTCGTTAAAAATCCTGAGCACCGTTCGCAGACGGTTATCGTAGTAAATGTAAAAGGTAAGTCTGCTGCTGATATCATTAAAGAAGTGCAGGCGGAGGCTAATTTTGTGATAGGGTCTGGCTATGGCGATTTCAAAACTTCTCAATTAAGAATTGCCAATTTTGCGGCAGTGAATATTGGGCAAGTAGAAGCCCTCATTGAAGTCATGAAAACTAAAGTATAAAAACGATAAAGTCTTTGAATGCATTCAAAGACTTTATCGTTTTATAGACCTTCCTTTTGAGTAAGACATTTTTATAACATATTAATTTTCAATCAAACCCCAAATACTACTATTCAATGGATTCAGTCGCTCAAACTTATACCTTTCGTTGGGGAATTATCGGTTGTGGAAAAATAGCCGAAAAATTTGCTGACGATTTGGTCGCTTATGTTCCTAATGCTACTTTACATGCTGTAGCGTCGCGTGATTTAGCAAAAGCCAAAGATTTTGGTGCAAAATATAACACTCCTCATGCCTTTGGTAGTTATGAAGAAATGCTAAAAAGCGGTTTGATTGATGTAGTTTATATTGCTACGCCTCATGCACAGCATCATGCCAATACTTTACTTTGTTTAGAGGCAGGCATACCTGTATTATGCGAAAAGGCCTTTGCGATTAATACACAAATGGTACAGGAAATGATTGCTAAATCGCAAGAAAAAAAGCTTTTCTTGATGGAGGCTATCTGGACTAGGTTTCATCCTGCCATTAATCAAATTGAAGACATTATTAAAGCGGGTACAATAGGCGAAATCAAACATATTGTAGCTGACTTTGGCTTTTTAGCTAATTATGATGAAACTGCACGTTTGTTCAACCCAGCACTGACAGGTGGTTCTTTATACGATATTGGTATTTATCCTTTGTTTATTAGTAAGTTGTTATTGGGTAAACCCTCGCAGGTAAAAGCAGTTGCTACTTTTGCACCGACTGGTGTAGATATGAATTGCTCAGTTGCCTTAGCTTTCCCAAATGGTGCTACAGCCTCCTTGTTTTCTACTTTGGCTGCTAAAACGGATACTACTTGTACGATATATGGCACAAAAGGCAAGATATTTATTTCGGGTCGTTTTCATGAGACATTTGGCTTTACGTTGGAAATAACTAATGAAGAACCCCAAGTATTCTCGACAGAAAGAAACGGCTGGGGATATAGCTATGAAGCCATTGATGTACAACGTTGTTTAACAGAAGGAAGAATAGAAAATGACCGACTTCCTTTACAATTTAGTTTAGAATTGATGGAGTTAATGTGCGAAATTAGAAGTCAAATTGGATTAAAATATCCGCAGGAGTCTTAATACTACTATTCATCACATTTATGTAAAAACCTCCATGGAAAATGCTCATTTTCATGGAGGTTTTTTATTGGTGCTAACTAAAATTTAACATGGGATTATTAAGAAATATTTTCGGACCTAGTAAAGAAGAAGTCTGGGTACAATTAGAACAAGAAATTAATGCAAAATTTATCTTAGAAAAAGGATTGTTATCAGATGATTCTAAAGTTGTCTTAGTACATAAAAATTGGACAATCATCTTAGATGTCTTTCATCGTTCAAATGGGAATAGTTCTACTCCCTACACTCGAATGCGTTGTGCTTATGTAAACAAAGATGACTTTAGGTTTACGATTTATCCAGAAGGAATTTTTACAGATATTGCCAAATACTTTGGAATGCAGGATATTGAACTTGAAGATAGAATTTTTGATAATGCTTTTGTATTAAAGAGCAAAAAACCTGAACAAATTAAAACATTATTTGAAGAAGAAAAGATTAAAAATGATTTTTTAGCCTTAGCTGATTTATCGCAGTTTCAAGTTACAGTTAAAGATGATGAAGGATTTTTTGGACAACATTTCCCTAAAGGAGTAGATGAGCTTTATTTAGAAGTGATGGGTATTCTCAAGGATATTGAACAACTAAAAATCATGTTTAAACTTTTTGCTGAAATCATGGATAGGCTTTGTGAAATTGGTTCAGCTTATGAAACTCGCCCCGAAATAGAATTGAAGTAATGAGAAAAAACAAAACAGGGTGCCCAATGAGCACCCTGTTTTTGTTTTAATGAGTATTCAAAATTACTGAGGATTTTGTACAACAAGACCGTTAGTGTTGTTGATTTCATCCTGAGGAAGTAAGAACTGCCATCTTTTATCTCCTGCCGGAACATCCATTACACCGTTTGTATACGAAGCATTGTGGTTACCGCCATTTCTATTTAAAGAACTGTTAGTTCTTTTTAAGTCATAGAAACGGAAACCTTCACCCCAAAGTTCTACACGACGTTGTACCATGATTTCTTCAATTAAATCTGCACCTGTCTTCGTAGATTTAGTGTATTTAGGATCACGATTTACAGCCAAAGTGTATAAAGCATCCGCAGCTCCAGCATTGTTTCCTTGACGAGCTAATGCTTCTGCTTCAATCAAATACATTTCTGCTGCTCTCATGTATGGTACGTCACCAATACTTAAGTTTACGTCAGCCACTCTGAATTTTTTAGGGTGGTATTTATAACGTTGGAAAGTTGATGCTGGCAATGGGAAATCTGTAGTATTAGTTCCTGTTGGATCCCAAAGTTTCTTTCTTACATCTGTTGCTGAAATTTTATCATACAATACAGAGTACATCACTTTTGGTGTTGATCTAATTGCAGTTGAGCTATAGTTGTTAGACATATAAGCAAAGAACGAATAGAAATAATTCGTTTGGTCAGCTACAATTCTTGATGCCCACATCCATTCAGCATTTGAATAGTTGTTGAAACCACCTAGATAGTCTGTGTTTGACATCAAAGTGAACGATGCTCTTGCATCTTTAGCCATAGCAACTGCCGTCGTATAATCTTGCTGTGTTAAAGCAATACGAGCTTTAATTCCTTTTGCAACATTAACATTAAAATGAGATTTATCTAGACGAGTATAACCTGTAAATAAAGTAATGGCTTCATCGATATCCTTGTTTATTTGAGTATAAACTTCTGCTACAGTGCTACGTGGTGTTGCAGTAGTACCAGGAGTAAGTACTAAAGGTACACCTAGACCGCTGTTAGCAGCACCCGCTACGAATCTTTCACCAAATAATTGAACCATTTGGAAATACGCCCATGCTCTGTATGTCAATGCTTCAGCTTTGATAGCTTTTTTATCAGCGTCAGAACCTGAAGCTTTGTCAACATTCGCAATAATCATATTGGCATTACCAATAATCATATAGTAGAATGTATAATTATAGTAAGAAATAGAACTTGTTGCTGTTCTATGACTAATCCACTGATATTCAGATCTCAACCAATTGTTAGAAACGTTTGGAAATACAAGATCTTCACCTAGAATATCAATATACAGCATATTACCCGACTGTCCACCTTGTGCTTGTACAGAGAAAATCTGTGAATACATTAATCGGTGAATACCGTTTAATGCAGCCCAAGCATTTTTAGTTGTACTAAAAGCATCTACTGTAGCAACTTGGTCTGTAGGGGCTGTTTCAAGATAATTATCTTCACAAGCGGAGAAGGACATCAATGCGATTAGTCCTAATACTCCATTTTTTATAATATTTTTCATCTTTATTTTTTTAAATCAGTTCCTAATTAAAATTTGATTTTTGCTCCTATAGACATTACACGATTAAAGTTGTAAGTGTTGTCTACCGTTCCGTTGAAAGAACCAGAAACGTTCATACCTTTTCTAGCTGAGAAAAGTGCTAAGTTTTCGCCAGCGAAATAAATACTAGCTTCTTTTGCACCAATTGCAGCCAATACAGAAGTAGGCAATTTATAGTTTAGGGTAACATTATTTAATTGTAAGTAAGATGCATCTGTTAAAAATCTTGTGCTTGTACCTGCTAAGTTGGCAATGTTTCCGTTATCAAAACGAGGAACTGAAGTATTGTCCCCAGATTTTTGCCAACGATTCAACGCATCTACGTGCATTGCTGTTCCGTAAGAACCTCCATGCATTAACGATTGATAAGCACTGTCATATACTTTACCACCTACTTGGAATGTGAATTGTACACCTAATGAGAAGTTTTTGTAAGATAAGTTATGTGACATCGAACCATAGAAATCAGGAATTGAAGAATATCCTGTATAACGCAAGTTAGCTTCTGAAAGAACTGTAGTAACAGTATCAGTACCAATTACTTTTCCGTTGGTTGTTAAGATATTTGTTTTATAAAGAGAAGTCCCTGTTTCTTTATCTACACCGTAGAACTCACGCATGTAGAAGTCATAAATAGAGTGACCAACACTGTATGCTTTCGAACCTGAAATAATCAAAGCTTGGTTATCTGGCATTTTAGTCACTTGGTTTTTGAAAGTAGTTAAATTCAATGTTGTTGAATAACTAAAATCTCCCTTCTTATAAATATCACCAACCAATTGTAGTTCAAAACCTCTGTTGTAAAGATTACCAATGTTTTGGTTAACTGTAAATCCTCCAGAAGTTGTACCACCATTTGATAACGCTAAAGGCACACTGAAAATCAAGCCTGAAGTTTCACGGTTGAAGTATTCAGCAGTACCTGATAATTTACCTTTGAGTATGCTGAAATCAACACCAAGGTCAAAATTGTTTGAAGTTTCCCAAGTAAGGCTATTATTAGCAATTGAACCTTGGATAAAACCTGGCTCAGCATTGTTGTTTCTACCTAAGTTATATAAAGCTTGGTAAGGGTAATAGTTTTGTGAACCTCCACTAAGAATACCATCACTACCAACTACACCGTAAGAAGCCCTAACTTTCAATTGATTAACCCATGATACATCGAAGAAATCTTCTTTTTCAATGTTGTAAGCACCACCTAATGACCAGAAGTTAGCCCATCTTACATCTTTAGCAAAACGAGAGTTACCATCTCTTCTTAAAGAAGCATTTAAGATATATTTACCGTCGAAATCATAATTAAGACGAGTAAAGTAACTTTCGATACCATAGTTATCTTCATATGAACTCACACCAAGTACTGTTGCAAAGTTGGCAAGTTCAGTAATCCCATCAACAATAATACCTGATCTACCACCATATAAATAGTTGTATTTATATGAATAGTTTTCATGACCACCAAGCAAGTTTACATGGTGTTTACCAAACGTTTTGTCAAATTCTAACAATTGGTTCCAAGTAGAGCTTGTTGTACGATAAAGATAATGGCTTGAACGACCAGCCGGAGCACCGTCACCAACGGTAGGGTTGTCATACGTACGGTAATGAGTATCCTGTAAGTCAAAGCTCAAGTTAGTAGTTGCTTTTAAACTTGGTAGAATTGTAATTGTTGCATGGGTTCTTGCACCAATCGTTCCACGAATTTGGTTACGATTGTTTAATTCATTTTCCCAGATAGCATGACGACCACTTGAAAAAGGTCTTACATCACCCATATCATAGATTTTGTTTCCGTTTGCATCTAATGTATATGAACCATCAGCTCCATGTTTGTAAACAGGATAGATAGGAGCAATAAAACGCGAATAATAGAATGGGTTAACAAAACCTGTTCCACCATCTGCCGCTGCATCAAGATTTGAACGGCTATAGCTACCATTTAAGTTTAATCCAGTTTTAAGCCATTTAGTAGCTTCTGTATTTACACTTACACGACCTGTGATTCTTTCGAAATCTGATTTCAATAAATAACCTTCTTCTTTCGTATAACCCAATGATACGAAGTAGTCAGACTTAGCAGTTCCTCCATCATAGTTGATGTTATAGTTACGTCTGCTTTTTCCTCCTTGTTGAATAGCCTTAGCCCAGTCTAAATCTTCTGGATATAATAACTGTGCATTAGGATTTAATACGCCATTTACATCAACAATTTGATTTTTAGCAACATTAAATGGATTATAAGCGAGTAAATCAGCAATACCTGAATATGATTTACCACCGTAAGTAGTAGTTAAACCTGAAGCAATACTACTAGCATCAGCTAATGGGACTTTTGCAGAACCGTACACTAATGTGTTGCGATATACCTCCCACATCAACGGGTAATATTGTTGTGCACTCACTGTTTCATATTCTGGCAATCCTCTTGAGATAATACCCGCAGAAACGTTTGCACTGAAGTTACTACGACCTACTTTACCTTTTTTAGTAGTAATCATGATTACCCCGTTTGAACCTCTTGAACCATAAATAGCAGTTGTAGAAGCATCTTTCAATACTGACATTGTTTCAATATCATCAGGGTTTAATGTTGCTGTTGAAGCATCAAATGGAACACCATCAACAACATAAAGAGCTGAGTTAGAGGCTGAGATAGAACCAAAACCTCTTACGCGAATTGCTGGAGCAGAACCTGGAGCACCACTACCCATTGTTGTTTGAACCCCTGGTGCAACACCAATCAAGGCATTCAGAGCGTTGGAAACTGGTCTTTTTTCAATGTCGCCCGCTTTGATTTGAGCTGAAGAACCAACGTGCATCGTTTTGTTAACAGTACCATAACCTACTACTAAAACTTCGTTTAGTAGAGCAGCGTCAGACTCTAAGCTAACATTGATAACATTTCTGCCCTCAATAGCTACTTCTGTTTTTACAAAACCTACCGAACTGATTAAAAGTTTGGCTGAACCGCCTGGAACAGCAATGGTAAATTTACCTTCTTTGTCGGTAACTGTACCTTTTGTAGTTCCTTTTACTAAAATGCTTACTCCCGGGAGAAAAGACCCGTCTTCTTTTGAGGTTACAACTCCTTTGACTCTGATTTCTTGGCTATATACGTAGCCACTAGTCAACAAGAAGATGAACAATACGATGAAACTTCGTAAAGACTTACTCATAGTTTGTCTGTGTTTTAGTTGTTGATAAATTATTTTGATGAAACAAAGGACAAACTTATTAATAAATTATTATAAAATGCAAGTGAAAATATGACAAAAGACAGAAATAAGGGTTGAAATTTAATTTTTTCTTAAAAAAGGCATAATAATGGTCTTTTTTAACC
>NZ_JBWKYN010000153.1:0-14530 GCF_059423785.1 Arcicella sp. GW458-12-2-14-TSB2
TATTTTAAGTAATTACTTACCCAGCTTTTTTTATAACCACCAATCTTATCGAAGAATAAAGCAATTTGCTTTAAATCCGCATGAGAATCAGACGTTGTATAAAAAGGCTCGCTGATAACAATTGCTTTGATAGAATAATCAAAACCAATCATCACAATAGGAATATTGGCATTTTTTGCGATAAAATAAAAGCCCATTTTTAATTTATCAACATCTTTTCTAGTCCCTTCAGGCGCAATTACGAGGTGTAACTCTTCTTTTGAATTATATAAAGTAGTGACAGCTTTAACGACCTGATTATTGCTTGAACGATCTACAGGGTAACCACCTAGCCAATAAAACATCCAGCCAAATGGTCCTTCAAATAATTCTTTCTTACCTAAGAACCCCATTTTTACACCAATGGCAGCTCTAGCACCAATTCCCACAGGAAAATCTACTGATTTTGCATGAGGAGCAACTATCAAAATACTTTTTTTAATATATTTTGGAAATTCGCCAACAAGTTTCCAACCTGCTAACTTGAAAAGGAATTTGAATAAAAAATTAAACATTTTAAGGAGCAATGAAAATTAAGTTTTGTGTAACAGACTTTCGTTTTTCTTACTGAAATTAACTGTTTCAATACCGATAGTCAATTATTTAGCAGAAAAATCAATTTGCATAAATGGATATGGAGTAAAACAAAGAATAAAGATAGCTAATGACACCCAACCCAATAACTGTCTTTTGAAGTCTAAAGGTTCGTCGATTTCTACTTCGGGATGATATATTCCTAAAAATCTACCTAATAAAAATAAAAAAGGGAAGAATCCTGAGAAACCTTGAATGCTTGCTAAGGCAGGAATATAACTCAAAATAAATTGTCCTACTACTACGCTTAAGCTCAGCACCCAAGAGGTAAGCTGATTTTCTGAAATTCTTGAAAAACAAATTCTCAGGAACAATACATACCCCAACAGCCATGTAAAGAAATCAGATTCGGATTTATAGTATCCTGTTACACCAATATTTTTAATGTCGGCAATGGTAAACATTCCATATCCAGCAAAAAAAGCAAAAGCCACAAAAATAATAGGAGAGATGATATTAAATTTCTTTTTACCGATTAACCCATAAAGAATATGTCCGCCGTCTAATTGACCAATGGGGAATAAATTGAGTGCGGTAAAAAACAATGCTAAATATCCAGCCCAAATCAATGGATAGTGCATGATTTCAAAATTGGGAGGCAAAAGAGCAGGATCTGCTACATAAGTTTTAAAGAATTTGAACAATAGATTATCCCCCAACACTAATTGGCCATTCATAAATTTAGGAATCTTCATTATCTCTGTAGGATATTCTCTTCCAAATTTTTGATAATCAGGATGTACTGTAAAAATATATTCAAAGGGAGGCAAATGAGTGAAGCCATAATACAATACTGCCAAGGCCACCACAAAACCCGCCAAAGGACCAGCAATACCAATATCGAAATATTGTTTTCTTGAACGCGTTTTCCCCGTGATTCGAATGACAGCTCCCAACGTACCAATACCAATATCTGTTAGAACACTCAGCCACATGGGAATATAATAGGGAAGGGAAGTTTTGATATTATAATACCTAGCCGTAAAATAATGCCCAAATTCATGACAAGTGAGGAATGCTAAAAATGGAATAGAGAATTGAAAGCCTTGCCAAAAATCTTCAGGAAAATGTAGAAGATAGGGTTCGGGAAAAAAGAAAAAAGCCTTGGCAGTCATTGCTTCTGCACCTGCCAAGGTTGTTGTTATTAAAGTAACGATGAAAAGAACCGCTTGGATAATCTCTGTTTTATACTTCATTTGAAAATAAATCTAAAATCGTAAATTCTTGAGGAACAATTTGCTTTGTTTGAATACCTATCGCAGCAGCTCCTTCTAAGTTTACTAACAGGTCATCCAAGAATAAGGTTTCAGAAGCTATCAGATTAGCTTGTTTCAACACTGTTTCGTAGATGTCTACTTCAGGTTTTAGCTTTCCCATTTCATACGAAAGGAAGACATGATGAAAAATATCACTAAAATGCTTTATACCTGTAGCACGCTCTAAAATTCTTTCTACTTCTAAAAAGTGAATATCGCTAGTATTCGAAAGAATATAAATCTGATATTTTGTGGCTAATTTTTTGATGAGCTCAATCCTTGCTGGGTCAATATCCATCAATAAAGCACAAAAGGCTGTATCAATCTCTTGGTCGCTAGCCGTGATTTTCAACTCTTCTCTAATTTCAGCCCTAAATTCAGCATCGCTTAAATGTCCTTTTTCGTATCTAGACCAAATTTGCTTTTCTTTCAGAATTCTTTCACTTTCTTTCCAGTTTACATTTTCTGAAATATCCGTAAAAGCCTTAAATGTTCTTTCAAAGTCAATGTCTATGATTACGTTTCCTAAGTCGAAGATGATATTTTTCACTAATTGTATACACCCATGTTACCAAACTTCTCAATTCTTTGATTGATTCTTTCGGCAGGGCTAATGTTTTGAAGTTCAGAAATCGTTTTAAGTATCACATCTTTTACAGTTTGACTGATTGTCGGATAGTCAAGATGGGCACCGCCTAGTGGTTCAGGAATAATGCCATCTACTAAACCATTTTTCAACATATCAGTCGCCGTTGGTTTCAATGCCTCCGCTGCTTGTTCTTTAAAATTCCATGTTCTCCATAAAATAGTTGAACAGTTTTCTGGAGAAATTACAGAATACCAAGAGTTTTCGAGCATCAACACTCTATCACCAATCGCAATCCCTAAAGCTCCACCAGAAGCACCTTCGCCAATGATAATACAGATGACAGGTACTTTTAGCATAAACATATCACGGATGTTTCTAGCAATGGCTTCCCCTTGTCCGCGTTCTTCTGCTTCTAAGCCAGGGAATGCACCAGGCGTATCTATCAAAGTAACGATTGGCTTGCCAAATTTCTCTGCCATTTTCATTAAGCGTAACGCTTTGCGATAGCCCTCTGGGTTTGGCATTCCGAAATTACGCAATTGGCGTTGCTTAGTATTTCTTCCTTTTTGCTGACCAATGAACATAATTGTTTGGTCTCCAATTTTACCAAAACCTCCCACCATTGCTTTATCATCACCCACATTTCTATCACCGAAAATCTCGATAAACTCATCACAGATGTTTTCGATATAGTCTAACGTATAAGGGCGTTCAGGATGACGAGAAAGTTGGACTCTTTGCCAGCGAGTTAGATTAGTAAATGTTTCTCTTTTTAGCTCTTCGATGTTGGCTTCCAACTGTGAAGCCGCTAAAGACACATCTACATTATTATCAATTGCCAATTTTTTCATTTCAGCTAATTTAGCTTCAAGCTCGGCAATAGGTTTTTCAAAATCTAGTAAAGTACGCATATTTAGTTTTTTACGGTTATTAAATTATCCGTTGACTATTTTAGAAAGGTAAAATTCAGCGAATAAAACTGAAGTTTTAAAAATATTCACGCAAAATTAGACAAATATCAACCTAAAAGAAAAGACTGACCAAATTTTTGAGATTTGACCAGTCTTTTAATCGATTATAAAATATATTCTTGTCCCATTTCTGGAATCTCAATATTTGAATATCCTTCATCTTCAAGCAAAGTCTTGAAAGTATTCATACTATCTTCTTCTCCATGAATTAAAAACACTTTTTTGAGCTTTTTAGGAGATTGTTTCTTGACAAAATTTACTAAATCTTGTTGGTCCCCATGACCCGAGAAAATATCAATTTTCTCAACGTTGGCTAAAACTTGATATTCTACATCTTTGATTTTCAATGACTTCTGTCCATTCATTAAACGCCAACCTAGTGTTCCTTCAGATGAATAGCCTACCAATAGAATAGTGCAATATACATTATTGATATTGGCAGCAATGTGTTGTTCTACACGCCCTCCAGAAATCATTCCCGAAGCTGAAATGATAATACAAGGTTCAGCATAATTAGAAATAGCCTTACTTGATTTTTCACTTTGAATATATTGTAAATTTTCAAAATCAAATAAGGAATCATTTTCCTCATAAAAATCTCGCGCTTGTTTATTCAGCTGTTTGATGTTTTTTTGATATACTTTGGTGGAAGCATAAGCTAAAGGACTATCACTGAATACTTTAATCGGCGTAAATCCCTTTTCAGAGTACAACCTATTTAGGGTATAAAGCAATGCTTGCGTTCTGCCAATTGAAAAAGCAGGAATAATTAACCTGCCCGGAATATCAATACAAGTACGCTGGATGATTTCAGCTAATGCTTCTTCTGGTGTTTTTTTGTCTTCGTGTAACCTACCTCCATAAGTAGTTTCGCATAATAAGTAATCAACCTCTGGAATTTCAGTAGAAGGGTCTATATGCAGAGGATAGTCTTTCCTTCCGATATCACCAGAAAAACAGATACTTTTCGTTTCACCATTTTCTTGTACTTCGATAATAATATGAGCCGCACCCAATAAATGCCCAGCAGGAATAAACGTTACCCAAGCATTATCGGCAATTCTGAATCGTCTGTGAAATTGAAGTGTAACAAAGTTACTCATTGCATCTTCAACGTCTTTCTGTAAATATAAATCGCCCTTAATGAGCAACCTATCCATCTTCTTTTTCTTCTTTTTGCTATCTCCTTCTGCTTGTTTTACTTTTTTTAAGTTCAGATTGGCTGCATCATACAACAAAAGGCTTGTCAAATCGGCGGTTGAAGAAGTACATAGTACTTGCCCTTCATAACCTTCACGATACAACATGGGGATATTTCCAGAATGGTCTATATGTGCGTGTGTAAGAAGAACTAAATTTATTTGCGAGGCCTCAAATGGAAAAAATGCTTTATTACTTACTGGTTGTGTATAATCAACTTCGCGACCCATATTTCTTCCACAATCAATTAGAATCTTAAATTCATCATCTAGTTCAAGTAAATACATACTACCCGTCACCTGCCTCGTAGCTCCCCAAAAAGTTAATTTCATTCTATGTATTTTATGTTTTAAATCCTAATTGGTAATTAGTGTAAATACAAAGATACCAAAAAGAGCTTCAATTCAAATAGGTGAATTTCCTGAAAAATAGAAAATCTCCAGAAAGTATTTGTCTATCTGGACTTTATCCTCCAAAATTTTGCGTGATTCTGCTAAAAGGACTATTCTGTGATTTATAAGGATTTTTACTTAATCTGATAGCACAGCCCATCACCTTGTAATTCTTATTGAGCAGATTTGCTCGGTGTCCAGGCGAATCCATCCACTCGTTTACAATGTTGGTGGCCAACTCTTTATAAGTCTGCATCGTCAAGGTTTTTTCTGTTTTACAATCAATATATTGAAAATCACCCCCCTTTCTTTTAGGTTCAATAAGACAAAACATATCTTCTTTCGATTGAATAATATCAAACTCAGCAATATTTTCAGCCATTTGTGAAAACTCACTAGTTTTATTCATGATTCTTTTGGCAAAAGTGCTGTTGCTTCTACTAGAAGGGTCTTCGTGGCTATAAAAATTCCTATTAATCATTGCTTCTGAATGTTCAGATGCTACTTGATGTAGTACAGAAGAATAAGCAAAGAGTGGGAGATGATATTTTTTTCGTTGTAAATTACTTATATGAAATAGCGTAGCATCAAGTAATTCTTCATCTGGATTTCTAGCATCAATGGGTTGATTGACTTTTGCTGAGCTTAAGAAATCATTTGGACTGACTTCATAAAGAGAAGTTTCTGTTTGAAAAGAAGTGCTTACAACACAGAAAAATATTAAAAATAGATACTTCATACATTTTTTATTTATAAAACGTATGAAGTACCTACTATAGTTTATTTAGCAAAATCTGCGGCTAATTTATTTAATGTCTCATCAGTAACTTTTCCAGAAGTGATTACTGTACGATAGCGGAAAGTAACAGATTGTTTCGGTGCCAACGTATAGTTCAATTCTTTCTTTTCTTTACTGAAAACTTTCTCTCCTAATGGATTAGCAGCAAAAAGTCCATAGCCACGTGCATGCCAAAATGTAGGATAGTTTACATTTTTAGGGTGGTCGATGATGGCAATAGAAATATCTTCGTCTTTGATTTTACCAGCTAAGTTTGTCCATTTTCCTCTAGTACTCCACACATTTTCACCTTCAATTCCTTCACTGCTTCTATAATTACCAGTAATACCTGTGTTATCCAATTTGTCCACCTTGGTTTCGATACCATTTGCATCTACGAAAACATCAGGTTTGTCAGAAGGGTGTTCTAATTCACGCGCAACTCTGATAGCAAAAAATCCATCTTTTACATCTTTAAAAACAACTTCTTTGTCTTGAGCCGTCAAAGTTGTAATTCTGTCAATAATACGTTGGTTACCTTTTGCATGAAAAATATACGTTGTTTTTTCTTTCAAAAGTGTAGTACCCTTTCCATCCGTATCAACCCAGTCGGCTGTTACAGATAAACTTGCCTTACCTGCTCCGCCTTTACTTGATACAATCCCTGTATGCTTAATAGTTCCATATTTTGAACGGTCTTTGATAGCAGTAGAATTGTTCCAAAAATCAAAACCATTGACAGATTCATAATTAAGCCACATCCCTACGTGGTGCGGATGGTCAACTCTTTCTCCCGGACGAGTAGCAAAAGGATATCCACGTGTAATAGTAGTTCCTTTTGAGGTAAGGATTGGGAACAATACAGGTTTTTTTAGAATAGCATCGCTCGGGTAGAAGTAAGCTGTAAAAGGTTTATCGTCTACTAATACATCTACTTTGTTTTCATTTTCTTTAACAACAAGTTTGATTTGATCTTTTTTTTGTTGAGCCATTGCGGAATTATAGCCAAATAAAAGAGTACAAAGCAATAAAAAGTTTTTTTTCATTAGTATTTTGTTTGAGAGTTTTACCATTAAAATTGTCTTTACCTATCCAAAGCATAAAAGAGATTTTTTATACTGAATAGCCTTTAAATTTCCTGCTTTTTCATGGCCAGATTCAACCAATATAATACACCGATAAATATAATAATTTCGAAAAAGTATTCCATTGTAAAGCGTAACTCAGAGAAATCTTTGAATTGTAAAAATGGTTTGCCAATTCTAAACCATAACGAAGGCTGAAAAGAAGCTATGAATTGTATCAGGAAGGTAATGACGATAAATCTTTTACAATTAAAAAAGTTAAAGCCAAAAATCAGGGGCATTGAATAAATGAAAACATAATTGGCATACGAACCGATTTGTATCACCATCATTAACCCAAAAAGAATTATCCAAATTTTGGGAATGTATTCCTGAATGGTTAATTTCCTGCTTAGGTAGGTCTGCCATAAAGCAAATACTAATATGACAAAAAGACCAATCCAATTGATTACCTTAATGTTATTACCTAGGTTAAAACTCCAGATGAAAGGGTTTGCAATAGACCAAGCATTAGGAGCCATAGGTTCTTGAGCCAAACGGATAGGCATCAAGAATGAATTGCCACCATAATACAATAAGAAAAAAAGGACGGGTAAGCCTACTACTATATTGCCTAGAAAGAATTTAACTTTGTCTGTTACTTTAAAAAATATTAGAGGAATAAATAAGACAAAAAATGCTTTAGTACATAATAAGCCAA
Organism: Arcicella sp. GW458-12-2-14-TSB2; assembly: GCF_059423785.1. Lineage (NCBI taxonomy): Bacteria > Pseudomonadati > Bacteroidota > Cytophagia > Cytophagales > Flectobacillaceae > Arcicella > Arcicella sp. GW458-12-2-14-TSB2. The sequence continues at coordinate 7,605 of NZ_JBWKYN010000153.1, forward strand.
GACCAGTGATTATGCCTAATACAAAATCTGATTTTTGTTTTTTCCAACAATAGATGATTAAACAAGCAAAGCCCCACATCCAGATGTCTTCTTGCCCACCGATGACACAAAAAATAAAAGGACCAGGGAGTAATAAATAAATTAATGTTTTGAATAAATCTGCAGATTGTTTTTTGGAAGAGAAAGTAATCATGGTAATCCAAAGAACAAGGAGCTCAATAAATATCATTAAGAGTGTGACGGCTTCGGGGCTATTCCAAAGGAAAAGCAATAAGGCAGTGATATAAGGAAATAATGGTGAATATAATGACTCGAAGTCACGGTATACTAATTTTAATTTAAGGGCTTCTTGGGCTGATTTCCAAAAAATGATAACATCCGACTGTGCCTTGAAATGCAGGATGACATAAACAATTATAAAGGGGATAATCCTAAATAAGATAGATAGTATTAAAAAAGAATTAACTCTTTTTAATTTATCAAAGATTTTTTCTAAGTCTTGTTGATACCTAAAAGCGAGTAATGCTATAAAACACAGGCCTAATGAAATCAAAATTTTAAAATAAATCGTTCCGTACTTAGTCATGTCTATCATATTATCTATGAAATTTAGAGAGCTAGTTGCAAAACTAACCCAGATGATTGAATAGAATTAATAGCTAATGATGGTATAGCCTAGTATAACATAGTACGAGAAGATGTAAAACAAAGACTTTAATATAGTATATATTATATCTAAATACTTTTAATGAAGAGTGGTTAGGTAGCCTTGGAAGAAAGCCTTTAAAATAAAAGAGGGTTGGTTTGTTGAGGTTAAAGTTAGTGTTGTTTTATTGATATATAAAATTTTATTTTTTTTAGTATAAATTGATGGTTATTGTGTTTTCAATTAACAGAATAAATACATGTTATGAAAAGAAGACAAAATTATATTTTTTCAAGATAGCTTTTGAAACCAAGTGTTTAGCCTTATTTTTGAATTCTAAATTGGTTGTGTAGTTGTTTTTATTAGTTTTTAGTTGTTGATTTACCCAAATTTTATCACAGCAAATCACTATTTAGCTAATGGCTATTTAACCATTTACCAAAAACAGTAAATTTTCCTATAATAATAAAAATGGCAGAAATCATAACCATGCCCAAAATGAGCGACACCATGACAGAAGGTGTTGTTGCAGAATGGCTCAAAAAAGTTGGTGACCCTTTAAAGCCAGGTGACGGCTTGATTGCAGAAATCGAAACAGATAAAGCTACGATGGAGCTTGATTTGGACGAAAGAATGGATTTGAGCAATTTTAAAGATTGCCGAATTTTATACATTGGTTTAGAGAAAGGCAAGGCCGTACCTGTAGATAGCATCATTGCTATTATTGGTGAAAATGGTGAAGCTTATGAACATCTTTTATCTGGTAGTACTCCTGCCAAAGCTGATGCCCCTGCTACTCCAGAAGAACCAGCCGCTGCGAAACCTGAACAAAGTGCTCCAGCTGTAGATACTTCTAATATCAAAGCCGAAGTAATTGGAATGCCGAAAATGTCGGATACAATGATGGAAGGTACATTGGTGGCTTGGCTTAAGAAAGTCGGAGATACAATCAAAGCAGGCGATGCTCTTTTGGCGGAAGTGGAAACTGATAAAGCCACCATGGAATTTGATTTAGATAATTTTATTGATGTTACAAAATACAATCCTTGTACATTATTGTATATCGGTCTTGAAGAAGGAAAAACTGTAAATGTTGATGACGTTATTGCTATAATTGGGGAACCAGGTGCTGATTACCAAGCATTATTGAATGGTGGAAAAGCGGCTGCAGCTCCTGCAGCTAGCACTGCAGCTCCAGCTACAACTAATACACCAGCGCCAGAAGCTAAAGTAGAAGAAGCTGCTCCTGTAGCTGATGCGGATGGACGAGTGAAGGCTTCACCATTAGCAAAAGCTTTAGCGAAAGACAAAGGCATTAACATTGCTCAAGTAAAAGGTACTGGTGAAAACGGAAGAGTAGTAAAAGCTGACGTTGATAATTTTGTTCCTGCCGCTGCTGCTCCTAAACCTGCTGAGGCACCTGCTAAAGCGTCGGGTAAACCTGCCGTAGCAGCACCAGTGATTACTGCAGAAGAAAGCTACGAAGAATTCCCATTGAATCAGATGCGTAAAACGATTGCTCGTCGTTTATCTGAATCTAAGTTCTCGGCGCCAGAATTCTATTTAACCATGGAAATCAACATGGATAAAGCGATGACTGCCAGAGTATCAATGAATGAAATTTCTCCTGTGAAAATTTCATTTAATGATATGGTGATGAAAGCCGCTGCTGTAGCTTTAACAAAACATCCAAAAGTGAATTCTTATTGGTTGGGCGATAAAATCAGAATCAATCACCATGTACACATCGGAATGGCTGTAGCTGTTGAAGATGGTTTGTTAGTACCAGTTATTCGTTTTGCTAACACTAAATCACTTTCTCAGATTTCTGCGGAGGCAAAAGATTTAGGTGGTAAAGCTAAAAACAAACAATTACAACCAAAAGACTGGGAAGGTAATACTTTCACAGTAAGTAACTTGGGTATGTTTGGTATTGATGAGTTTACATCAATTATTAACCAACCTGAATCATGTATCTTGGCTGTAGGTGGTATTAAAGAAACTGTTGCTGTTAAAAACGGACAATTCTATGCGACAAACATTATGAAAGTAACCCTTACTTGCGACCACCGTACAGTGGATGGTGCAACAGGTGCTGCTTTCTTGCAGACTTTCAAACAATTATTGGAAGATCCAATCAAATTGTTAGTATAGTCTCGGATATAGATTCACAAAAAAAGCTTGCAGATTTGTCTGCAAGCTTTTTTTGTGAATTAGTATTTTTTAAAATTTCAACATCGTATAAAAATATTCTTTATCAGCCGTTGGAATAGAGGCTAAAGGCTTGTTTTTATAGATTGGATTAGTAGTTTCCCATGCATCAGGGGTAATATGAATTTCTTGATAAACACCATCAACGTTTGCTCTTAACCATACTTCTGTAGGCTCTATCCCTTCAGAACGCCAGCACATAGCCTCTAACTTTTTCGGACCTACTTTGGTTCTGCAAGGTAAGACTTTGGGAGAGTCTGCCCATTCTACGGCTTTGTGTTTTACCCAATTTTTGTGGTCATAACTTTGTTCTGTTTCCCAATATTGTGGAACCATTTCAAGGTATGCATCTGCCCCGCCATTGGTCATTAACATTTTTAAGGCTGCAAAAAAGCCGATGTAGGTGTCATGTGCTTTGTTATCTACAAAGGAGTTTTTATCCCATTCATGCAAATCTACATTGTTCATATAATTGATGCTAACAATGTCAAATGCATAGCGTCGTCCTGCCATTGCTCCTCTGTGTGCTAGGATGGCATCTTCTACTACGTTTCCATTGGCTAATTTAACGTAAGGATTTAAACCGATAGGGCCTTTGTCTGCAATCACTTTCGTAAGCATCTTGTTGCGTCTGTTATTGAGCTTGTACCTACAGTACCATGATTGCCACTCTAATAAAGTACCCGCTCTTGCTAAAAAATGCTCTGTATTTCTATTGTTACCATATTTATTAATCACAACCGTATTTCCATTGCCTAAATCATAAGTTTTACCTTGTTGCGTAAACTCGTGTGAATAAAACGATATTTCGTTGCTTGGGATAATATTAGGATAGTCGATAGGGCGTTTGTTAATGACTCCCTTTGAAGGAATAGAAATAGGAGTAGTGGAAGATAGCCAATCCTCAGAAAATTTGGCTTTGCTATTCGTGTAATTACCCTCAGCATCTGGATAATAAAGCGTCATTTTTTCGCCATTTTCTCTGTCGTGAATATAACCAAGTGTATAAATAGGCCCACCATAGTCTGAAGAAACATCGCCAGTAGTACTTTCAGCCATGCCAATTAGCACAGCCCTATGAAGTTTATCACCATAGTCGGCAGTACCGTCTTCTATATCAACGGCCACTAATCCCCTATGCGATTTACCGTTGATATTATCACCCCATCCCATCGTAGCATCTAGGGACGTAGAACGTCCAAAGTCATAAGCACCTTCCATCCCTTTGCTTGATAGCTTTTCTCCACCTGATAGGCTTCCTTCAAAAAATCTGTGCTGATAGGGGATAGTACTGATAAAATCTTGAAAACGTTTTCCTACAAAAGGGTCAATATCATTATTCCACGGCTTCCCACGTTCTAAATCAATTTGCCAGATATAGTCAAGACCTCTTTTGCCATAACCACTATAAAACTCTGGTACGATGGTAACATTACCCATTAAGCCTACTTCCCAAGGATTAATATGATTATCAGTAAAAGGCTTGCCCCAGAAATTCCACCAAACCCCCCACTTGGGTCTTATATATCCTTGTTCATTTATATAAGTAGGTATCGTGAATTTACCAATCAATTGTAAAGGAAGGTCATTTACTTTTGTTTGTATGGCAATTTCTTTTGCCACATTACTAATTGATTGAGGTGTATTTGTAATTGTTTTGGTAGGAAGTTGCTGTATTTTTTTGACAGTATTTACGGTGTGTTCAGTATGCTGTCCACAAGAAATAAAAGATATTAGGGTAAATAAGATGAGTATTTTTTTCATTATATAAAGCATTATTAATAGTTGCAATACTGGATAGTTAACCAATTTGCAACTATAACGAAAAAAATACTTGTTAATGCAATAATCTGTTACTTTTTGTTTTTATTCCTGAAGTCTCAATTTTCATTTGCATTGAATCCAATCTTTAGAATGGCGTCAACCACAGTGTAATTGAATCCTATTTTTTGATCTTGTCCCAACAAAGGAGGGAGGAGGAGGTTTTGATGTAGATGAGTTAAAACAAAAAAGCAGACAACTCTAAAAGAGTTGTCTGCTTTTGACAGAATTGTAGTCCGTACGGGAATCGAACCCGTGTTTCATCCGTGAAAGGGACGTGTCCTAACCCCTAGACGAACGGACCATTGGGTTAAAACTTTTCGATATTTTGTATCGCTGTTCGTTTTTCGTGGTGCAAAGGTAGGGAGAATATTTAGAATACACAACCACAAAATGAAAAAAAAGAAAACAAATTGTTAAAGTTGTTGATAATCAAAACCTTGCAAAGTGGTTTTTTTGAAAAATATTTTTAATAATGATGAAAGCACTATTCTGCTTTTTTTAAATATAAATAAATTATAAATTTAAATTCTGAAAATACCATTTTTATAAAACAAAATTTAGGCTATCAATAATGATTCAATCAAAAATTACCTCACTAAGCTCAAAAATTGCGTGGGAGCAAATTAGGGCAGATACAGAGCTTTTTGACAATTTTGAAAAAAATGTTTTACCTGCCTATCTAAATAGCTGTAGGTGGTTTGCTGGTAAGGCTAGAATACAGAAATCCTTTAAGGTCACAACAACCTTAGAAATTCCGATGAAGGATTCCATAGCTTTACTAATGATTATCTCTGTTTCTTATGAAGATGGGGATGTGGAACGTTATCTACTGCCAGTTTCGTTTATAGATGCAGGTCATACAAAAGAAATAACGCCCAAAGGGATAATTACCTTGGCTTATATCAACAATAAAAGGGGAATCATCGTAGATGCCATTTATGATGAACGTTTTCAGCAAACTATTTTTTATCATTTAGCCCATGCTGAAAATATTGCTCAACAGGAGGGAAGAGTAGACTTTACGCGCGGTAAAGGGTTTTTAGGAGAAGATATCAACGCACCGATTAGCTCTAAAGTCTTGCCAGTTGATTCTTCTAATTCAGCGATTGTTTTTGGCGATAAGTATTTTCTAAAGCTATACAGAAAATTATTTACCGAGACTAATCCAGAAGTAGATATGGTGGAGTTTATCACAGAACATTCCACTTTCGCTTTTATTCCAGCGTTTGCGGGGAGTTTGGTATGGAAACAAGAACAAATGCCAGACATTACGCTTGGGATGATGCAGCGGATGGTAGAGAACCAAGCTGATAGTTGGGTTCAAACGGGAGAGCAGTTAAATGATTTTGTGGAGGCTTTTATTGCGAAATCGTTTTCGATTAAAGAAGAAGTATTTCAGCAAGTAGAATTGTTGGCTCAACGAACTGCGGAAATGCACTTGGCTTTATATAAACCCGAAGCCGAAAAAATGTTTGTTCCTGTTCCTTTTGATGATGCCTATAGAAAGTTTGTTCATGATAGATTAACTAATTTGTTAGATAAAAGATATAGCCTACTCATTGATAACTACACCAAGATTACTGATGTAGTAACAAGAAAGCTGGCTTGGGATTTTATGGAGGCTCGTGAGTTGATTGAAGAGTTTGCCGCAGGAATTCTTGAAAAACCAATTTTTTCACAAAGGATTAGGATTCATGGCGATTATCATTTGGGGCAGGTATTAGCTACACAGAATGATTATATCATCATCGATTTTGAAGGAGAGCCTGAGAGTTCTATCACTGATAGAAAAATCAAGCATTCGCCTTTGAAAGATGTAGCAGGCATGATTAGGAGCTATCATTATGCTATTTCAGCAAAAATGTTTAATGACCCTGCTTCGGCAAAACTAGATTCACAAAGAATACAGACCGTAGCAGACCGCTGGTATAGATTGATTCAGCAAACGTTTATGGATAAATATTTAGAAACGTTTGGTAACCCACATCCTTTGTTTAAGAACAATAATGAAATTAATTTTTTGATGTTGATATATCTTTTAGAAAAGGCTGTTTATGAATTAGGCTATGAAATAAACTATAGACCAGACTGGGTTAAAATACCATTGAAGGGAATTGTAAATGTAATTCGAGAAATTGAAAAGTTGAAAATGTAGCTGACAAAAAGACCAAAGCTCAATTGAGAGTTTTGGTCTTTTTGTTTTATTATAATATAATCAAGTGTATTTCAAATGATATAATAGTAT
>NZ_JBWKYN010000154.1:0-14477 GCF_059423785.1 Arcicella sp. GW458-12-2-14-TSB2
ACAAAGAGCTACCTCGAAAGGGTGGCTCTTCTTGTTTTGAAGACTTGAGGACTTTAGGACTGAAAGACTGGAGGACTTGGAGACTATAAGACACAAGATAAAAGACACAAGAATAGGTGTTGTAGGGACTTTAGGACTGAAAGACTAAAGGATTTGGAGACTATAAGACACAAGAGAAAATACACAAGAATAGGTAAGTACAGAGGCATATGCAATATGACCTTGGGAAGAACAAAAAATAGCAGAGCTACATCTTATTTATGGTGTGGATCTGCTATTTTCATTTAGGGGCTGACTTAAGTCAGCCTCTAAGTGAAAAAGACTTAAAAACTGTAAGATGATAAACACCCTAAAGTCTTTAAGTCCTACAATTCTAAATCCTTAAGTCTTCAAGTCCTCAAAAAAAACCCTACGAGAATAAATCAATGATATCATCCTGCGATAGTTTTTTCAAGAACCCATCTTCCGTACTAATAATATCCTTAGCAATGTCTCGCTTTTTATCTTGAAGCAATAATATTTTCTCTTCAATGGTGTCTTTACAAATCATTCTGTAAGCAAATACACTCTTCTTTTGTCCGATTCTGTGCGTTCTATCAATTGCTTGCTGTTCAACGGCAGGGTTCCACCAAGGGTCTACTAAATAAACATAATCAGCTTCAGTAAGGTTAATACCAACACCACCCGCTTTCAAGCTCATCAAAAATACTCTGCAAGTTTCATCATCTTGGAAATGATTTACTCTATCCGCTCTGTCAGTCGTTTTACCATCTAAATATTCGTACTTGATGTTATGCTTTTCAAGATGTTGTTTAATTAGATCCAACATTTTTAAGAATTGACTAAAAATCAAAATCTTATGATTTCCAGCATTCTCTTCAATCTCACGAATGATTTCCTCTAGCTTGGCTGAATTTGTATCATATTCGGTATCATCATTTAATAGCGCTGGGCTATCACATATCTGACGAAGCTTTAATAAACCTTCAAGAATCAAGAAAGCAGCCTTTTCTCTACCATCTACTGACATTTTATCCACCAATTTTTGGCGATAAATCTCACGGAAAGTATCATACACCTTTCGTTGTTTCTTGTCCATTTCACAGTAAATAATACTTTCTGTTTTTTCAGGTAAATCTTTCGCTACTTCCTCCTTAGTTCTTTTGAGCATAAAAGGATACACAATTTTACGTAACTGTGAAGCCTTCTCTTTGTCTTGGTTCTTATCGATAGGGTTTGAAAACTCAGCCTTGAAAAATTCACCACTGCCTAATAACCCTGGATTGATAAATTCCATTTGAGAGTATAAATCAAAAGTGTTGTTTTCCACAGGTGTACCTGTCATCACCAAGCGATTACGTGACCGAAGTAATTTAACGGCCTTGGAAATCAAAGAATCTGGATTCTTGATAGCTTGTGATTCATCAAGGATAATATAATTGAAATCAAACTCACGAAATATTTCAATATCAGAACGCACCATGCCATAAGTCGTTAAAATAATATCATATTCTCGCCAGTGGTCGTTGATTTTTTGTCGAGTACCCCCACGGTGAACAAACAATTTTAAATCTGGACAGAATTTTAGTGCTTCAGCTTGCCAGTTGAAAATCAATGTTGTTGGCAAGACTACTAAGTTTACTCCTTGTGGGTTACGATTCTGTTGTTCTTGAAGAAAAGTAAGCATTTGAAGCGTCTTACCAAGCCCCATATCATCGGCAAGGATGCCACCCCAAGAAAATTCATCTAAGAAATTCAGCCATTTAAAACCTTCTACTTGATAGTCGCGTAGTTGAGCATTGATGTTTTTAGGCAACTCAATCTCTGCCATTTCTTTAAAATTAAGCAGTTTTTGTTTTTTCTCATACAATTCCTGCTCAAACTCAAAGCTATCGATGTCTTTGCTCAATTCATCAATTAATGAAAAGTGCATTTTGGAAAGCTGTAATTGATCACCTTTTACTTTTCCTAGCTTCAATACACTTTCATATCGCTTTAGCCATTCTTCTGGTAACATTCCCAAAGAACCGTCTTTTAATTCAACGTAGTTTTGTTTTTTCAAAACAGCTTTTTGAATTTCCTTGATACCAATCATTTGGTCACCAAACTGTACTTCTATTTTCATATCAAACCAGTCGATGCCCGAACCTGCTTTGATATTAAACTCTGCTTTGTGTGGATTATACCTAAACTTCTTTAAATCTTTGAACCCCAAAATCGTGATATCATGGGCTTTCATGGCTTCGAAAAACTTATAAAGCCATCCGTCTTTCAGAACATTATTGAAAGAAAGGAAGAAGAAAGGATATTGACTTTGATTTTCAAAAGAAGGATGCTGTTCTTTTATAAGACCATAATAGTTTTTCTCAGCTTCATAGTTTCTATGCAGAATAGTGATTTTTTCGTTCTCAAAATTTATTTTGTTTGTTTTTTGATCATGAGAAAACTCTAACCCGTTTTCATATTCATACATAGGTACAAAGAGCAAATTGCCTTCGTCTTCTTTCAGGTAGATTTTTATCTGTTGATAATTGACATATTGATTTTCAATTTCCTGATTGATTTGTAAATCAACAGTGAATTTATCAGCAAGAGGCAAAACAAAGTCTTGAAAGAAACCACCAAAATTAGATTTCTTTACCTTGAGTACGCCATTCTTTGGAAGATAACTTAATAAATTGGCTACCTCAGGATTGGCCAGTTTATACAAAACATTGCCGATGCTACGTACCCAATAACTATTAGGATTTACTAAAGATGCAAGCTTTGTTTTTTTCTGATTGATGGTAGTAAAACCTTCTAATACAATAAAATCGTCTTCTTCTGACAAGGTAAAGGAGAGGAATATACGTTCTTTACCAATTTTTATTTCTTCCACATCAACTTGACTGCTCACAAAAGAGGTCTTACTGGTATGAACTTGTTTGTCGGCTAATAGATTAAAAATTCTGTCTAACTTCTTATTAATATATTCTTCTACAATGGGTAAGTCGTTAGCAGATACTTCATCACGATTCAGGTAATCATAGAAATAAGGCAAGCGTAAATCTTTTTTCTTACCAAAAGCTTTCAGTCCGTCATCCTTAATACTATTAATTAAGCCTATCACTTGGCTATCGGCATCGGTCAATACTGGGAAACTTTCAAAGTCACTATCTTTCAGCGAACGGATATAGGCCATTTTGCCATTTGCTCCTGCCTTATAGGAATAGGTATCAATCGCTACATCGTTTACAAATTCTATTCCCTTGAAACGTAGCACATATAAAATTTGACGAAGCTCTCTATCAACATCATCGTTGTTGATTAAATAAGAATTTTCAGGCGTACGGAAAATACGATTATTGATATTTCTCCAGTTCTGAAATTGACTGATTTTTTGAATACTTTGGTCGATACGAACTAACTGAACAGAGCCATCCGCTTTTAGTTTAAAATCAAATTTATCTTGTAAATCGTCTTCTAAAGTAAAGCCATATTCAGATAGTAGTTTGTTTTTTTCTACGGTATAATCACGCATCCTGTCGAATGGATTATTCGGACCATAAGTATCACGAATGGCAATCAATGCACCAATTTTATGGATACATAGTTGGTTTTCGATATCTTGCGCACAAGAGCAAGAAGTGGCTACTTCACTATTGAAACGGAGCTTTTCAAATTTTAAATGAAAAATCTCTTTTTTGTATTCTACATCTACGATGGCGATGCCATCAATTGCTGAAATAATTTGTACATTTTGAACACTAGCCCTATTTTTCCAATCATCTAAACTAGAATGACTTTTCAATGACCAGTCGTCGAAAGTACTAATTCTGATAATGTGGTATGATGTAGGATATGTTTTCTTTAAAGGAAGTGCTTGTATGATGGTTGGCTTGCGAGTAAGTAAATCTTGTTCTAAAAATAATAAGGCTGCTACTCTGTGTTTACAAATCCCACCCCAGTCGTAGTCACAAGAACAACTAGAGCTTACAATGGCTGTATTCCAATTGCGAATATGAACGGTATAAAATTTTGAACTAGAATCACTTTTTACTTTAATAGTAGCTTCGCCTTTATCAGTGTAGGATATTTTTTCAAATGTAGTACCCCCTTTTTGATAAATAATCTTACCACGAGAAACACTTTGCGGTAAGGCATTTGATTTGAGGTATTTTCTTAATTTTTCTGCAAGGATTATTGACATTTTTCTGAATGCTTTGTTTGAAATCGGCTAATCCGCAAAGATACAGATAAAAGAAGTGGAAAAGTTAATTAAAAGAGAAAAGGTCAATAATTTACTTTTCATATAAATTTATTAATTTAGGCTACTATACCTTAAGTCGCTATAGATGAACTACTTCTCTACATTCCCTTTTGTCCGTTTTACAATTGCCTTGATTTTTGGCATTGTGATTTACAATTTTTTTACTCCTTTGAATATCAAGCTTATTTTTGGGCTTTGGCTAATCCTTATATTATTATATGTAGCCTTGTACCTTTTCAGGCAACAAATTAAAAACCATATACTTACAGGCATTTGTGGATTAGTAGCTTTAACTTTCACAGGTTACCTGCTTGCCTTTCATTCAACCGAAAATAATTATCCACAGCATTATTCACACTATGTTTCAAGACTTAGCCATTATGAAGTAATTGTGGATAACTTGGTCGAAGAGAAAGAAAATTCATGGAAAGCTATCGCTGAGGTTCGTTCGGTGATTATCGATAAGCGTATATTATCAACTTCTGGAAAAATACTGCTCTATTTTGATAATCAAACTGTGGAAAAACCAAAGTATGGGGATGTCTTTTTGATTAAAGGAACACCCCAAGCGATTTCAGCACCTAGAAATCCAGAAGAGTTCGACTATCGTCAATACATGGCTTGGCAAAATATAGGTTTTCAACAATATTGTCGTGCGTCAATAATTGAACAAGTAGGGCATTCGGAACAAAATACCATAAAGGCTTTAGCCATTAAAACTAATTTATTGGCTGATTCTATTTTAACCACCTTTGTAGAAGGTAAAGAGCAATATGGTGTAGCGAATGCCATGATTTTAGGTCAGCGAGATGATATTGATAACAATTTAATGCAAGCCTATTCTGCTACGGGTGCAGTACATGTATTATCTGTTTCAGGTTTACATGTAGGTATAATTTATGGTGTTTTGGTTTTCATACTTAGCTTTTTAAAGAAATGGGGCAAAAATGGAAAACTTCTCATACTAAGCATTACCTTAATTATCCTATGGTTCTATGCTTTCATTACAGGATTGTCGTCGCCAGTACTACGCTCTACCTTTATGTTTTCGGTGATTTTAGTTGCCAGAACATTTCAAAGGAAGGATAATGCCTATAACACTGTGGCTTTCTCGGCTTTCTGTTTGTTGTTGATAAATCCGCTTTTTTTATTTAATGTAGGTTTTCAATTATCGTATTTAGCTGTTTTTGGGATGATTTATTTTCAGCCAAAACTTAGTCCTTTTATAATAATCGATAAAACTGAAAGTTGGCTACATTGGCTTGGTTTTCATCTTTGGCAAATAAGCACCGTAGCCATTGCAGCACAGATTGCGACTTTCCCAATTGCTATTTATTATTTCCACCAATTTCCGAATTATTTTCTGTTGGCTAATCCGTTAGTAATCTTACTTTCTTCTGTGGTCTTGATAGCTGGGCTATTCTTTGTATTTTTTGCAGCATTGTTATTAGTCTTTCATCAACAGGAAATTATCAATGTTTTAGGTCAATGTTTTAAGTTTTTGATTTTAGCATTGAATAAAACAGTATTATGGTTTGAAGGTCTCCCTTTTGCCATTACTAAGTTTTTGTGGATTTCACAGTTGGAAATGTACTTATTATATGCGCTTATTTTTGCCCTAATAGCTTTGTGGAAAACACAGTTGTTTAAGTGGGTTCGTATCAGTAGCCTTATTGTTTGCTTGTTAATAGTGTTTATTATCAGTAAAAATATTAGGCAACGAAGTCAAGATTTTTTAATAATTCATGCTATTCCAAAACACAGTGCTTTTTCCATCATTAAAGGCAAAAAAGCAATAATATTGGCAGACAAATCACTTTTAGAAAGTAGAAAAGACATTGGTTTTAGGTTGAATAACCTTTGGGCGAAATGTGGGGTAGTTGATACGATGAAAATTAACTTAATGGACAATCAACGCCTAAAAGATTTCGACATGATTTCCCAAAGCAAGGATTCAATAACAATATTGGCTTGGCATGATAAGACCTTTTTATGGATAGGTAAAAATTTAAAAAAGAAAAACATTGATGCTCAAAAACAGTTTTTCGATTATGTGATTCTAGCCAACAAATCTGTACTTGATTTAAATCAGCTGGTGGATAAAGTGCAATTCAAGTGTTTAATCATAGATGCTTCTTATACAGATTGGTATGCTGATAAACTGAGTAATCAAGCAAAACAATTAGGGATAACTTATCATAATTTGCGAAAAAATAATGCGTATCAAATAGGTGTTGATGATTAATACGACAAAGTATTAAGTAAACTATTACCACTCATCAAACAAAATTTCCAAAATACACCTTAATCACTTAATTTAGACCCCTTAAAATTCTAATAATTTAAAGTCATCATGCTAAAAACTCAAACAAAACTTTCTCTGATTGCTTTGTCATGTTTTGCTTTTACAGTAAATGCACAAGACAAAAAAGGAGATACTAAAGCCCCAGCGGCCGCCACGACAGCGACAGCTCCTAAACCAGCAGAAGCGCCTAAGACTGGCCCTAAGCCTTATAAGGAGGTAATTACGGATAAAGCTAAAACTTCAAAAGGGCTTTTTACGGTTCACAAAATTGAGGATAAATATTTCTTCGAAATTCCAGACTCATTGATGGGAAAAGAAATCATGAGTATTACGCGTCTTGCTAAAACAGCAACGATTCCGGGTACTTATGGTGGTGAAATGTTGAACCGTCAGGTGATTCGTTTCGAGAAAGCACCAGAAAATAAAATTTTCTTACGTGCGGTTCAGTACATCAATGTTTCTGCTGATTCTACAGCACCACTTTACAAAGCTGTTAAGAACTCTAACGTAGAGCCAATCGCTCAGGCTTTTGATTTAAAAGCTATCAAAAAAGATTCTATAAGCAAAACGAGTGCTTCGGTAATTGAAGTAACAGATTTTTTCAAAGGAGATAATCAGATATTTTCTTTACCTCCTTATGCAAAAACAACGTATAAGTTTACCTCAATAGCCCTTGATCGTTCTTATATACAGTCAATCAAATCGTATCCAATCAATACGGAAATCAGGACGGTTAAAACATTTAATGCTGTTCCGCCAATGCCAGGTGGAGCACCAAGTCCAATTCCTACAGTAAATATCCCAGCGGCAGCGGCTACTGGAGCAGTTACGATAGAATTGAATACGTCAATGATTTTGTTGCCAAGCAAGCCAATGAAAAAACGTTATTTCGATAACAGAGTTGGATACTTTGCTACTGGATATACAGTGTTTGATGATAATTCACAACGTACAGAGGACCAAACTTTTGCGGTTCGTTGGAGATTAGAGCCTAAAAATGCTGAAGATGCTGCTAAGCAAAAAAGAGGAGAATTGATTGAGCCTAAAAAACCAATCGTATATTATATCGACCCTGCGACACCTGAAAAATGGCGTAAATATTTGAAGCTGGGTGTTGATGATTGGCAAAAAGCTTTTGAAGCAGCTGGTTGGAAAAATGCTATCCGTGGAGAAATCTTGACAGAAAAAGATACAACGATTAGCTTAGAAGATGCTCGTTATTCAGCGATTCGCTATTTCGCTTCGGATATCGAGAATGCTTATGGCCCTAACGTAAATGACCCACGTTCTGGAGAAATCCTAGAAAGCCATATTGGTTGGTACCATAACGTAATGAAGTTATTGAAAAAATGGTATATGACTCAAGCTGCTGCAGTTGACCCACGTGCAAGAAAAAATAAGTTTGATGATGAGTTAATGGGTGATTTGATTCGTTTTGTATCATCACACGAAGTGGGTCATACTATCGGTTTACGTCATAATTATGGTTCAAGCAGTACTGTACCAGTTGAAAAACTTCGTGACCCGAAATGGATTGCAGAACATGGACATACTCCATCAATCATGGACTATGCTCGTTTCAACTATGTAGCACAGCCAGAAGACGGTGTGAAAGACTTATATCCACGCATTGGTGAATATGATATTTGGGCTATCAAGTGGGCATACCAAGCATTAGACGGTGAAACACCTGAAGAAGACCAAAAAACACTTAATAAACAATATATTCAAGAGTTTGCTAAAAACCCAAGAATTTGGTTCGGAACAGAAACAAACCCTTATGACCCTCGTACTCAAAGTGAATGTTTGGGCGATGATAATATGTTAGCAAGTGAGTATGGTATCAAAAACTTGAAAAGAATTGTACCAAACTTAACAGAATGGACGAAAGAAGAAGCACAGGATTATGATATGTTATCAGAGGCTTATAACGAAATTGTTACGCAATATCGTCGTTATATTGGTCATGTTAGCAAAAACGTTGGTGGTGTTTATGAAACGCCAAAAACGATGGATCAGCAAGGAGCAGTATATGAACCAACACCTAAGGCTGTTCAGAAAAGTGCTGTTTTATGGTTAAACCGTCAGGTTTTTGATACGCCGTCTTGGTTATTAGATGATAAAATTATTACAAAAATCCGTCCAGACTATGGTGTCGATGCTATCAGCCGTATTCAGGAAGCTACTTTGAATAATTTATTTACTTCAGACCGCCTACAACGTTTGGTTGAAATGAATGCTAAGAACCCAGCGAGCTATGGCTTAGATGAATTCTTTACAGATGTTCGTTCATCTATTTGGTCTGAAGCACGTACACACAAAGTAACAGATGCTACACGCAGAAACTTACAAAAAGTGTATGTTGAAAAAATGATTAGCATCTTAAATGGTACTGCTGTAGGTGGTTCGGGCGGGTTTAGCTTCAGAGGAACTGTTGTTCCTGCTGCGGTTGATCCTCGTAAAACGGATATTACTTCGGTAACGCGTGGTCATTTATTAGCATTGAAAAGTGAGTTGAAAGCAGCCTTGCCTTTAACAAGCGACAAAATGACAAAATATCATTTTGAAGATGTATTATTCAGAATAGAAAAAGGACTAGATCCTAAATAACAATAGACCATTTGTTTTGATAATGAAATCCTGCCAGTACTGGCAGGATTTTTTTGTTATCTTTAAATATTAATAATTAATCAGATGGATTTCGGTAAACTACCTATACAAGAAATAGATAAAGTAAATTTCACCTTACAGGCAGACAATACTTTCAATGAAAAAGTATTGGGCAATGTGCCTGTCAAAAAACCTATTGTACACGTTGGCTGTCCGGTTTGGTCAAACAAAGATTGGAACGGAAAAATTTACCCACATTCAGCCAAGACGGCTGACTATTTGTCGCTTTATTCCAGACAATTTAATACGATTGAACTGAACGTTACTCATTATCAAATTCCAAGTGAAGAAACGATTGAGCGATGGAAAGAAGAAACGGCAGATAATTTTACCTTCTGTACAAAGTTTCCTCAAATTATTTCGCATGATAAAATGCTTCAAAAGGCAGAAAGTTTAACAGAAGCTTTTTGTCGTAAAATATTGGATTTGGATGAAAAACTGGGAATGCCATTTTTACAATTAGCACCCTATTTTACACCAAAACAATTTTATGCCTTAGAAAAGTATCTTAAAGATTTGCCTCCTGAATTGAGAATAGCTGTAGAGTTTCGACATGAAGACTGGTTTAAAAATGAAAAAATCTGGCAAGAAGCTTTGTCATTGTTAAATCATTATGGGCATGGCACTGTTATAACGGATGTAGCAGGAAGGAGGGATGTAGTGCACCAAAGTTTATCAAACAAAATAGCCACAATCCGTTGGGTGGGAAATGAACATTCTTCCGACCGTCAGCGTGTAGATGAATGGATACAAAAATTAAAAACATGGTTTCATCAGGGTTTAGAAGAAGCCTATATTTTTGTACATATTTGCGAAAGTACCTTTGCACCAGAATTAGCCCTTTATTGGATTCAGCAATTGAATAAGCATTGTAGTTTAAACCTAAAAGAGCCAAAGTTCTTACCAAAAGTAGAACAGATGAGTTTGTTTTAGCTGTGAGCTTTGAGCTATCAGTTATGAGTTTTCAACTTTAATAATGTTTGAATAAAAAGAAAAAAGGCTCATTGCTGATAGCTCAAAGCTCACAGCTAAAGAAAAATTTATCCTATTTCACACTAAATACCAAATCTTTAGGAAGTAAATTTCAAAATAATAACTATTTTTGCATCATGATTTTCAAAGGCACACATCATTACCATCATGTAATTTCCTAAACAGGGAAGGCTGATGAGTATTGTGCCAATAGCAACGACACAAGTATTCGATATAAATAGAAGCCTGATTCCTGAAAAGAGTCAGGCTTTTTTTATGCAAAACGCTGAGTTTAAACGAGCATAACAGCGATTTACCCTTAATTCTGAAAAATGAAAACAGTAATAGTCAAATACAATGCAGGGAATGTTCAGTCGGTAATGTATGCCTTGGATAGAATAGGTGTAAATTATCTTTGGACAGATGATGAGGATGAAATTCGTTCGGCTGATAAAGTGATTTTTCCCGGTGTAGGCGAGGCAAGTACTGCGATGGCTTATCTGCGTGAAAAAGGATTGGATAAGGTTATCCCTTCATTGAAACAACCTGTTTTGGGTACTTGTGTGGGTATGCAATTGATGTGTCGCCATTCTGAGGAGAATGACACTACCTGCATGGGAATTTTTGATATTGATGTAAAACGTTTTGATGCTACTTCCTTTAAGGTACCTCATGTTGGTTGGAATAACATTTACAACCTTAAAAGCGAGCTGACCGATGGCTTAAAAGAAAGTGCTTTTATGTATTTTGTGCATAGCTATTATGCCGAAATCAGTCAATACACTGTGGCAGAATGCGATTATGTTCAGCCTTTTTCAGCAATGCTCCATAAAGATAATTTCTACGCCGCCCAATTCCACACCGAAATCAGTGGGAAGGAGGGGCAGAGGATTATTGAGAATTTTTTGAAGATTGATTGAGACTTTAGAGGCAAGATACAAGAGGTAAGAATGGTAGTTGTTGCGAGTATGAATGAACGAAAGAGTTAATAAAGATTTTATAACCTTAAAACTTTCAAAATATGCTTTTACACAATTTTAAAGAATTGAAAGTATGGCAACTGTCTATTGATTTTGTAACTAAAATATACGAGAAGTCTGCTACATTTCCACGATATGAAATTTATGGTCTTACTTCTCAATTACGTAGAGCTGCTTTATCTATTCCTTCAAATATTGCGGAAGGTTCAGGAAGAGGAAATAAAGAGTTTGTTCGATTTTTATCTATAAGTATTGCTTCGGCTTTTGAAGTAGAAACACAGTTGATTGTAGCTAAAAACTTGAATTTTATTTCAGTGAGCGAATTAGAAATACTACTAAATCAAATACAAGAAATACAGAAAATGATACATGGATTGGGCAGAAGTCTGGAAGCAAAAAATTGAACAATAAAAAATTTGATGGTAAATATCTTATTGTTCTTTTCTAAAATCTTGTCTCTTGCTTCTTTCATCTTGTATCTAAATAATCAAAAAAATGATCCAAATAATACCAGCCATAGATTTAATCGACGGGAAATGTGTTCGTCTTACACAGGGCGATTATGCTCAGAAGAAAATCTATAATGAAAACCCATTAGAAGTCGCCAAGTCGTTCGAAGATGCTGGCATTCAGCGTTTGCACCTAGTTGATTTAGATGGAGCAAAACAAAAACGCATCGTTAACCATAAAGTATTAGAACTGTTGGCGACCAAAACCAATTTGCATATTGATTTTGGTGGAGGTGTACAGTCTGACGAAATGATTGAAATTGCGTTTAACTCAGGTGCGAAACAAGTGACAGGCGGAAGTGTAGCCGTAAAGAATCCTACTTTATTTGAAGGATGGTTACAGAGCTACGGTGGCGAAAAGATTATTTTAGGGGCTGATGCTCGCAATGAAAAAATTGCTATTTCAGGTTGGGAAGAAGCTACTACTACTTCTGTATACGACTTTGTAGGAAACTATATAGAAAAAGGAGCAAAATATGCTATCTCGACAGATGTGGCTAAAGACGGATTATTAGAAGGACCAAGTTTTGAATTATATAAAAATTTACAAGACCAATTTCCTAGTCTACAAATTATTGCTAGTGGAGGCGTTTCGGTAATGGATGATATTTTGAAATTAGACGAAATGAATATTTTCGGAGTAATTGTTGGTAAAGCAATTTATGAAGGAAGAATTAGCTTAAAACAGATTGCAGCATTGCATCAATAACTGTGAGCTTTGAGATGTCAATTTTCGGAATTTTCTTTATTTTTTAAGAAGAAAATATTTTTTACCCGCAGATTTTCGCAGAAAAAATACGCTGATGTCGCTGATAATATAAGTTCCTAATGTCCTTTAGTCTTAAAGTCTTAAAATAAAAAAAGGCTCAAAGCCGATAGCTATAACAATGCTTACAAAAAGAATAATACCTTGTCTTGATATAAAAGATGGTCGTACGGTAAAAGGCACAAACTTTGTAAACCTGCGCGATGCTGGAGACCCCGTAGAGTTAGGGGCAATTTATGCGGAACAAGGAGCAGACGAATTAGTATTTTTGGATATTACTGCTACGGTGGACAATCGAAAAACATTAATAGATTTAGTAAGAAACGTAGCTCGTAATGTAAATATTCCTTTTACTGTTGGAGGAGGCATTTCATCTATCGAAGACGTGTCTGCACTTCTCAATGCTGGAGCTGATAAAGTATCTATTAACTCCTCGGCAGTGCGTAGACCAGAACTAATTGACGAATTAGCTTTGCAGTTTGGCTCGCAATGTATTATCGTAGCGATTGATACACGCTTTGTTGAAACGGATAAAGGTATTAAAGAACATATAGTACATACGCATGGCGGAAGAAAACCAACAGAATACCGAACTTTAAATTGGGCGAAAGAAGTAGAAAACCGTGGTGCAGGAGAAATCTTATTGACATCAATGGATACGGATGGTACCAAAGCAGGTTTTGCCAATGAATTAACGGCAACTATCTCGGGTAATTCTTCTATTCCTATTATTGCCTCAGGTGGGGCAGGTACTATGGAACATTTTAATGAAGTGTTTACTATTGGTAAAGCTGATGCTGGATTAGCCGCTAGTATTTTCCATTTCAAAGAAATTGATATTATTGCATTAAAAGAATACTTGAGAGATAAAGGTATTTCGATGAGATTATAATGAAATGATGTTGATTATTTATTAAAATTCAAGAGAGAGTAACTGAGGTTGTTTTAATTCTTTTAGGAATTAGGATTGCTATTATTTCAAGAAAATAACCATAAAGAACCAAATTGGTTTGAAAAAAATGAAAGTAGACTTTGAAAAACAGGGTGGATTAATCCCTGCTGTCATACAAGATGCAAAGACAGAAAAAGTATTAATGCTTGGTTATATGAATCAAGAGGCTTTGGAAAAAACAGAGCGTGAAGGAATAGTAACTTTTTTTAGCCGTTCTAAACAACGTTTATGGACTAAGGGTGAAACTTCTGATAATTTTTTACATGTTGTAGAAATTCTAAAAGATTGCGACGAAGATACTTTA
Source organism: Arcicella sp. GW458-12-2-14-TSB2 (assembly GCF_059423785.1). Taxonomy (NCBI): domain Bacteria; kingdom Pseudomonadati; phylum Bacteroidota; class Cytophagia; order Cytophagales; family Flectobacillaceae; genus Arcicella; species Arcicella sp. GW458-12-2-14-TSB2. Next base: position 13,708 of record NZ_JBWKYN010000154.1, read on the forward strand.
TTGATTAAGGTAAACCCCGCAGGCCCTACGTGCCATACAGGAGCTGACACTTGTTGGGGTGAAAAAAATGAACCTGGACAAGCAGGATGGTTGAATCACCTAAAGGCTGTCATCCGTGACCGCAAAAATAATCCTTCGGAGAAGTCTTATACTGCAAGTTTATTCGAAAAAGGCACAAATAAGATTGCTCAGAAAGTAGGAGAGGAAGCAGTAGAATTGGTGATTGAAGCGATGGATAACAACGATGAGCTGTTCAAAGGGGAGGCTGCGGACTTATTATTTCATTATTTAGTCCTATTAGAGCAAAGAGGACTTGACTTTGATGAAATTATTGATGTACTTCGCTCAAGACATTCAAGATAAATGAATATTAAAAAACAAATAAAATTGTAAAATGATAAACTTCATTATCAAGTATTTAGTCCTTGCCATTGTCATTATGTTTAGTACTAGATATATAAATGGAATTTTTATTGATGGTTTTCAGACTTCCTTTTTAGTTGTATTGGCGATGGGTTTTGCCAATACCTTTGTGAAGCCTATTTTAAAACTAATCAGTTTCCCAATTACTATTCTTTCGTTGGGTTTGTTCTTGTTAGTTATCAATGTAATAGTAGTATATATAGTAGATTATTTTATTGATGGATTTTCAGTAAGAGGTTTTATTCCTCCTTTGATTTTTAGTTTTGTATTATCAATTACCTCTACAATATTAGGATGGTTTTTTGATAAAGATTAATATCATATAAGTATTTTATATTACCCAAATT
>NZ_JBWKYN010000155.1:0-14471 GCF_059423785.1 Arcicella sp. GW458-12-2-14-TSB2
TGCCGCTACTTTGCTAATCTATAAATATAGGGGATGTATAGAGCTTAATTCCCGTTCTCCCTTATACAATTATCTTTTCATATTTATTAGACTAAAAGTTTTACCTCTAGAGTCTTTCATCTAACATCTTTTAGTCTTATGTCTAGCATCTTTCGTCTTCAAGTCCTAAAGTCCTACCTCCTCAAGTCCTACAGCCCCCAGAAAAATCAATCCAAAATAGCCTCTGCCTCCGCTAATGTTGCCTTGTATTCCGCTAATTTAGAAGCCTTTTTAGCATATTCTTTCATTTTAGTTGGTTGTCCTGAGCGCTTAGCAATACGTGCCAAAGCCATATAAGCTAGTGCATGATAATCCTTTGTAAAACGTTCATCATAAGGCATTTTAACACCTTTCAGCAAATAAGCCTCCGCAAGTTTATCGTCCTTTTTATCTTTTTCAGCAATCAATCCTTTGAAAATTGTTCCTGCACATTGAAACATTACGCCCTTTTGCTTTAAAATTTTGTCCGAAATAGTATCAGCATCGTCGTACTTCCCAAGGGCTGTCAGGAAGTCCATTCGTTGCATTTGAAAAAGTAAATTATCAGGATATTTTTCAGACAACATACTATTGTAATATAACGCTTTGGCTGGATTGGCTTCATATTTCATATAGACATACCCTGCATAAAAAGCGGCTTCTGTTTTTACAAAAATTGTCTTCTTGGTAGCCAAATCTAATTGTTGCAAGCCTAATTTTTTATTACCATCCTTAAACATCCAAATAACGGATTTAATCACAGGATGCGTTTCTGGGTATTCAATACGATAATAATTATAAATGCCTGACGAATAAAGAAACTCAGGTTGTTTATCGGTCAGTGCCAATCCTTTCTTTAAATGAGAATAAGCTTTTTTAGCCACGCCTACGGCTTTCATAAATTCCTGATTGTCGGCATCGAAAGCAGCCAAATATCCTAATGTGGCCAATTCAAAGAAATTAGCTTCTACGTCCTCATCGTTTTTGTCAAGCATTGCCTCTGCCAAAGCCCTACTTTGATTAAGGTAGGTCAAATATATTTTTTGCTGATTGGGAAAATCTTTCAAAGGGAAATACTGTAATTCAGTTTGAATAGCCATTAAGGTATAAAACACTGGATGTTGGGGGTATTTAGCTTTTATCTTTTGGAAAATATCGGCTGATTCTTTGAAATCATACGAATACATTTTATCCAACCCTTGAGAAATTAATTGGCGAGTACTAGCATCGTTTAATATTTGAGCATTACTTTTAAAAAAAATGCAAAACGAAAATGTTACAAAAATGACTACTTTTTTCATATTGGAAGTTTAAATAAATAAAGCGGAATGAGTTTTTTGCTGATTGTCACACATTGCAAGTGGTAAATACTTACTTTTGTCGTGATATTTTTTAAATATTTATTAATATAGACGTTTATTTGTTACATAACATCGATACATGATTTCATACGATTATTTTATACTTGACAACGGACTCAAAGTCTATGTTCACCAAGATTATTCCACCCCTATAGCTGCTGTTAACATTATTTACAATGTTGGCTCTCGTGATGAAGAAGAACACAAAACTGGTTTTGCTCATTTGTTTGAACATTTGATGTTTGGTGGTTCAAAAAATATTCCTTCGTATGATACTCCCCTTCAGAAAGTAGGAGGTGAAAACAATGCTTTTACCTCACCCGATATTACTAATTATTATATTACGCTACCAGCAGTCAACATTGAGACGGCTTTTTGGTTGGAGTCAGACAGAATGCTGTCTTTGTCTTTTGACCAAAAGGTTTTGGACGTACAACAAAAAGTAGTGATTGAAGAGTTCAAGCAAAGATACTTAAATCAGCCTTATGGTGATGTTTGGTTGAAACTTCGCCCTTTAGCCTACCAAGTTCACCCTTACAAATGGGCTACGATTGGGAAAGAAATTGCTCATATCGAGAATGCGGTAATGGATAATGTCCGTAATTTTTTCTACAAACATTATTTACCCAATAATGCTATTTTAGTAGTGGCTGGACCAATCAATGTTGAGGAGGTAAAACAATTAGCTAAAAAATGGTTTGAACCTATCCCTGCTGGTAATGTTATTCCTAGAAATTTACCCAAAGAGCCTATTCAGACTAGTGCTAGATTTTTGGAAGTAGAAGCAAAAGTACCGCTTGATGCTATCTATAAAATTTACCATACCCAAGGACGACATGACGTTGGTTATAATGCCGTGGATTTGACTAGCGATATCCTAGGAAGAAGCAAATCATCAAGGTTATATGATAAATTAGTGAAGGAGCAATCTATCTTTAATTCTATCAATGCCTATGTTTCTTCGTCACTAGACCCAGGCTTGATGGTTTTACAAGGAAACCTCAACAAAGGCATTAGTATTGAAGAAGGTGACGCCGCCATTCAGGATGTATTAGATGATTTCTTGAAGAATCCTGTTTCAGAGGAGGAATTGACCAAAGTGAAAAATCAAGCAGAATCTACGTTAGTTTTCTCAGAAGTGGAATTACTTAACCGTGCTATGAATTTAGCCTTTGCTGCCAATGCTGGTAATGTAGAATACGCTAACGAGGAATCAAGTAAAATACAAGCGGTGACAGTTGATGATATTAGCAACCAAGCAAAAAGTATTTTAACGAAAGAAAACTGCTCGACGATGTATTACCGTGCTAGCTAAGATTGTGTACTATCGCTTACAGTCGTCGGAATTCAGCTTTCATATTTTTATTTACTTTGCATATTTTTATCCTCTATGGAATTGAGCAAAATTTTCAGTGAGCAACCATACAGATAACGGTTACATAGATAACAAAAACGGTTAAACCGATAACAGCTATAAAAACGATGAAACGTATCATCTTCTTCTTATTCTGTATTTCTTTATTTTCTTGCAAAAAAGATTTGCGTTTGTACGACCAAGACCCAAAGACTTTTTTGACACAATATGGTAAAGAAAACCCAGAAGATAAAGTAAAAGTACATACTGTTGGTGGAGATTTTATCATAAAACTCCATGCTGAAACGCCTTTACATCGTGCTAATTTTATTAGAAATGTAAAGGCGGGTTATTACGTTGATAGGATGTTCTATAGAAATATTTATCGAATGGGTATACAAGGTGGAGGCGAATATATGGATCAATTAGATTTTTTAGTCCCGCCAGAATATCGGACTGAGTTTACCCATAAGCGTGGTGCTGTGGCAATGGCTCGTTATGACGAAGGAAATCCCGACAGAGCCTCCTCTCCTACTGAGTTTTATATCATTACTAATGAGGCAGAAGCTCGACAGCTTAACGGTAACTATGTAGTTTTTGGAGAGGTAATTCAAGGTATGGATGTAGTTGATGCGATTCAAGCTGGAAAGGAATACTACGAACGCCCAGCCATACCTGTATTTTTTAGGATTGATATTTGGGAATAGGTATCGGCTGTCGGTGTTTGGCAATCGGATGTCGGATGTCGGATGTCGGATGTCAGCTTTCGGTGTGAGAAGCTAATTTCCCGATAATCATTATAGCATAAAATCCGAAGACCGAAAGCCGATACCCGACCACCACCAACAGCACAAAATCCGATGACCGAAAGCCTAAGACCGACGGCTATTTATTATAGCTTAAAACTTTTCTCTACCATTCTCATAATCGAATCACTATCGTTTAGGTCAGCAACCTCCGAAAGCTGAATCCATTTCAAAGCCGTTGATTCTGATGAAACGATTAATTGTTGATTCATGTCAGCCTCTAATAGAAACCTCACATCAAAATGTAAATGTACTGGTATTCCCTTTCGTTCAGGAATCACGTGAATATCAATATCAAAAATATCTTTACTCAACACACCAATATTTTCCAATCCTGTTTCCTCCTCTGCTTCCTTTAAAGCAACATTCAATACATTTGAATCACCATCACAATGTCCCCCCGTTTGAAACCATTGATTAAGCTTTTTATGATGGGTTAACAAAGTATATTGGCGAGACTTATCCAGAATCCAAGCAGAGCCCGTTACATGGCCAATCATCAAAGAACGCTCGAAACACATAGGATGTGATTTTACAAAAGAGGTGATTTCTTGATGAAATTTTGTCTCTGTCGCATTAAATGGTCGATGCTTTTCAAGCAATTGGAGCAATTGATTTCTGTGCATAGTATTGAATGATTATGGTAATGTTTCAGAGGTCAAAGGTCTAAAAAATATCTTTTAAAAAAAGCCATTGAGCGAAAAATTAAATTGTTGGTTTATTCCTTCGTTACTTTTATATAAAAATCTCAATTCAGCATTAATCAAAAAAATTACCATGAAAAAACTATTTTTAGGCCTTATACTAGGGCTTTCCCTTACTGCCAATGCACAAATACGCCTGCCTCAACCTAGTCCTGCGGCATCTGTTGCTCAAACCATTGGAACAACTGATATCAGTATTAAATATTCTCGCCCAAGCATCAAAGGACGTGAGATTTTTGGCGGAGTAGTAGCCTACGACAAAGTTTGGCGTACAGGAGCAAATGCTGCCACTCAAATTACATTATCCAACGAAATTAGTCTTGGTGGGAAAAAAGTCGCTGCAGGTTCGTATGCTATTTTCTCGATTCCAACTAAAGGAGATTGGACATTGATTTTAAACAAAGACATCACTGCTACAGAGCAAACGTATTCACCTGAAAAAGATGCTTTGCGTACTGTTGTAAAAGTAGTTGCGAATACAAAAACAGAATCTTTCACGATAGACTTTAGCGATATTACAGATAGTACTGCTAATTTGAATATCTATTGGGCAGATAAAAAAGCATCTGCTCCTATCGCTATCGAAACTTCTAAAATGGCTGAATTAGCTATTAACAAAGCAATTACTGATAATGCCAATGCGATGCGTACTGCGGCTGAGTTCTTTTTAGGAAAAGGTAAATTGACCCAAGCCCTAACAGCGGTAAATGCATCAATTGCTGGTGGTGAAACTTTCCGTAATGTATGGGTAAAGGCACAGATTTTAAGCAAATCTGAAAACTATGCCGAGGCTTTCCCATTAGCCCAAAAAGCTTTGGCATTGGGTAATGCAGATACTTCTGGTTCTTTCAGTTTCTTTAAAGATGCTATCGAAAAAGGCATTGTGGATTATAGAGCTAAATTACCAGTAGCTGCGCCTGTGACTACTAAGAAGAAGAAGGCAATGTAGTATATCATCAGTAGCACGACTTGTAAAGTCGTGAGGGAGGACAACCTTTAGTCCTTTTACCTCACACGACTTGAAAAGTCGTGCTACTGATAATATTACTTTTTCAAATACGCAATCAATACTTTTCTAATATCATTACGAATGTCGTTGACATCTTTTTCATCTGACTCTACAATACCTTTTATTGCTGGATTTTGAGCAGTCAGGTAACCAAAATTGGTTTCCTTGCCTTCAATCAAAAACTTTGGCATCATTACTCGATATTCTTGATTAATATCTAATAATTTCCCATTAATCAACCATTGTTTTTTGTTCTCATCATAGCTGATTTTATCCCATTGCAAAAATCCTCCATTGCCTTTATTCTGTAAACCTGTTGCTAATATTTTGTCAAGTAAGCTTCCTGTTAGATTCACTTCAACTATTTTTCCACCAAAAGGTAATACCCTCATAATATCCAGTTGTGTAATTTTCCCAACCAATTGGTCATCTATTCTCACAGAACCACTGTTGAAAACCGTACAATCCACAGGTTTTGTTGCCGCTGCCGACATAGCTTTGGCTATTAAATCCCCTAAATTAGTATGTCCATTTCGCATGGTGCTTTCTCGACCGTCTAAAGGCGTTGAGATGTCAGCAACCACATCATTTTTATCTAACCCTGCTTTTTTCATGGCAACATCCATGATGTCTTCCCATTTTTTTACTACCATTGCTACTTCGGCATCATCTTTTATTTGTTCGTTTATTTTACGGAGTTCGCTATTAATCTCTAAAGATTTGGTTTGAGTATCAAAAGACAGGTTGTGGACATACGCCGTTTTGGCATTGGCATCCGCTTTAGCAATGATAACGTTACCTTCTTTAAATAACATATTATCATGGTCATGTCCGCCCATCAGAAGTTTTACATCAGGTAAAAGCTTTGCCAATTTTGCATCATCTACTTTGTTGATATGCGTAATACCAACTACAAAATCACATTGAGGTTTCAATTCTTCATAAGCCTGTTTAGCCGATTCAAAGAAATCATCATAATGCACATAATCCTTTTGATTGGAGGGTAATACCACCGAAAACATACCCATTTTCACTACTTTTCCAGTAGCATTTTTGAAAGTAAGAATAGTAGTTTTAGGGAAGGGAGTTTTTGTGCCATTTACATTTTTTGCAAATGGAGTTAGCGTACCTTTATTATTTTGGAGAGCATTTGATGCCAGCCAATTAAATTGTGATTCATCAATTCTTCTCTGCAAATCTGCTTCATCAATATCAAATTCATGATTGCCGAGACCAACCCAATCGAAGCCTACGACATTCATAGCCTCTACCATTTGGCGCCCTTTGATACTCTTTCCTTCATATTTAAAAGTGGCAATTAAAGAAGGGTTCAGAAAATCTCCAGCAAGGATGGTAACAGTATTAGGATTTTTCTGGATTAATTCTTTTCTCAATGTTCCCAAACGAGCCATCCCTCCCACTTTTCCCCCTTCTAATGGCGAAATTTCATACACATCATTCAAATGCAAGAATGTAATGTTAACAACATTTTCAGATGATTTACTAGATGAACGCTGAGAGGTTTTACAGGAAGTGAAAATACTGGTTGCCAGTAAAAACAGTAGTAATATTCTTTTCATGGTTTGATAGATTTGGAAATGACATCAAATATTTACACAAGATAGTAAACATATGCTTTACCGCTCTAAAAAGCAATGATTCCTATTAGTAGACGATTTAAATCCAATTGACTACCCACGTCTTTTAAAAGTTGAAATGGAGATGTGATTATTGATAAGGTTGGCTTAAATAGACATAAATCGTGTTTAAAACCAAGCGTTGAAGACCTCATCCCTAGCGAGGGACTCAAGTCCCTCGCTAGGGATAAATATCTGATTATTAACAATTTATAAACTTATAAGTAATCTATAGGATTGAAATCACCTGTTAATGAAAACTCATACTCTCAATTGATTCTTTTGATACTTACAACTCACTAACTCACAACTCTTCTACTAAATTGACTAATTACCCAAGCAAAGCCAACCACCAATACACAGCCAATCACATTGAGCCAAAGGAAAGCTGTTAAGTCTATCCACCAAGCATAAATAACGAAGACTTCTGCCAATAAAGCCGCCCAGAAAACAGCATCACCTTTAATAGATTTGATGTAGAAAGCTACTAAAAATACACCCAAAATAGTACCATAAAACCATGAGCCTAAGATATTAACCGCCTCTATCAAGCTCCCGATATTAGCTGTAAATTGGGCAACAACAATACAGACAATACCCCAACCTAAAGTAACTAATTTTGAAGCATTTACATAATGTTTTTCTGTATCCTGTGGATGAATCATTCTTTGATAAATATCGACAATAGTACACGACGTCAATGAACTAAAAGCAGAGGCCATAGCTCCCATAGACGCCAGTAAAATAACCGCTATTAACAAACCCACCATTCCTTGGGGCATGTACTTGGTTACGAAGGATAGAAAAATATAATTGGTATCGTTGATATTAGCATCTGGATTCGTTTTCAACATCAAATCTTTCACTTCTTTCCTTAGGTCATTGGCTTTTTTATCGGCTGCCAAAGCTTTTGATTTCAAGGTTTCAAGCTTTTGGGCATTGAGTGCTTTTATTTTTAAGGTACTTGTATTTTCATCTGTTTTGAGAACAGTATAAAGTTCCTCTACGACTTTTTTCTTCTCTACAAAAACCTTAGAATTTTCCTTCATTAAAGCCTTGTAGGCTGCTGTTTGCTCTACTTTGCCTAGTTCCGTTTTATTGAAAAATAGCGGTGCTTCATGAAACTGATAAAATACAAAAACCAATGAGCCAATCAGTAAAATCAAAAATTGCATCGGGATTTTAAAAATTCCATTCATTAATAATCCCAAACGACTTTCGCCGATAGATTCTCCTGATAAATAACGACTTACTTGTGACTGGTCTGTACCAAAATAGGATAACTGTAGAAAAAACCCACCTATCAAACCCGACCAAACATTATAGCGATTATTCAAGTCAAATTTCCAATCAATGGCATCAAGTTTATCCATTTTACCTGCTACTTTCAGCGTATCCACAAACCCCATTTCAGTAGGCAATAAATGCACGACCATATAGCCCGCCAAAAACATCCCTACCATTACTACCAACATTTGTTGCATTTGCGTGTATGAAATCGTTTTTGAACCGCCATACATACAATAAATCGTTACTACAATACCTGTGACGATATTTGTCCAGTACAAATTCCAGCCTAAAATGGTTGATAAAATAATAGATGGTGCCGCAATGGTCACGCCTGTTGATAAGGCTCTGGGAATTAGAAAAAGAAAAGAAGCCATTACTCTGGTCTTGAGGTCGAAACGACCTTCCAGAAATTCATAAGCTGTAAATACATTTAGTTTTTTGAAGATGGGAATAAAAGTGATTGAGAGTACAATCATCGCTAGTGGCAACCCGAAATAAAACTGTACAAAGCGCATTCCGTCTGTATATGCTTGACCAGGGGCTGATAAAAAAGTAATGGCGCTAGCTTGGGTAGCCATGACCGAAAGCGTAACATGATACCAAGGCATCTGTCTATCTGCTAATAAATAGCCTTCAATATTCTTTTCTTGAATTCTTCCTTTCCATAGTCCAAAGCCAATAATTGTTCCTAATGTTAAAAGTAATACCAGCCAGTCAATATTTTCCATGTTAAAATTTTATAATTAGCAGTTTAAAAGAGGGTACCAAACCGTTTTATCTTGAAAACAATTCGTACGAATGCTAAAACGACAAATTAAGCCGACAATTTCGACTTAATTGAAGTATTCGCTAAAGAGATAAAATAGGATAATCATCAGCACCAAATTACCGACAACTATCCAGTAAAGTTGTTTCCATGATTTGATAAAAGGCGGTAGTGATTTATCTTTTCCTTGCATAATTATATCATTCTATTGATTTTGGTTGTTTGTTTTTTTTATCACAACATTTACAAATATCGTAATAATTTCATGAACACTTGAATATTAAAATTAAGGACAAACAAAGGATATTGCAATTGATAATTGAAGGTTTCTATTATTGACGAATTAAAAACTTTATACCATCGTTATCTAAATTCAGAAAAATCAATCAAGATAAAATTGAATATTTATTGATAAGTAAAGACAAAATTATTTTCAAAATCTAGTTAAGAAAATGTTTGAAAAATTTATTTGGTTTGTATCGAAAAAAGAGTGCTTTCTTTTCGCCACATCTTACTTTTCTTGCCTTGACGCAAGAAAAGTAACCGCAACGGCGGACCGTAAAAGAAAGTCAAGAAATTCCGAATCGCATCGGCGAACCGACTCGCTTCGCTCAAACAGCGGAATTTCGTAAAATGCTTACGCTAGTTTAATTTAAACTTTTGATTGATAGATTGTTATAAAATTCAACATACATAATTTAATTTGACGAGTATGATATCTTCATAAAATATGACTAAAATCTAATGTATTGCATTCTGTATTTTGCCAACCACAAAAAGAAAATGCCCTATAAAAGTGTTGAATACATACATGAAAAACTATTTAAAAATAATTATCCACAATACTACACAATAAACATCTGAAATTCAGCAACTTAATTTTCACAGAAAAAATATTTCACTTTTTTTTGATTTTTTTTCTTCAAAAAGCTTGCAAAAAGAAAAATGGCTTCCTAATTTTGCACCTCCAAAACGCAAGCGGGCGTGGTGGAATTGGTAGACATACCAGACTTAGGATCTGGCGCCGCGAGGCATGGGGGTTCGAGTCCCTCCGCCCGTACTCATTCAAAGCCCTCTCAACCGTTACGGTTTTGAGGGCTTTTTTGATTTCGGATTGTTGATTTCGGAATGCGGATTTACGAAAGTCAGACAAACTGAGATTTAGCAAAATAAAAATTCCGAAATCCGCATTCCAAAATCCGAATTCATAAAGATGAACATTTCTCTCGAAAAAAGTACCCCAGTGAACGCCCGTTTGGTCGTATCAATTTCTGAAGCTGACTATAAGCCACAAGTCGATAAAAACCTTAAAGACTATCGTAAGCGTGCCAACATCAAAGGATTCCGTCCGGGAATGGTACCGATGCAAATGGTACAAAAGATGTTCGGTAAATCAGTTTTAATCGACGAAATCAATTCTGTTTTAGGCAAAGCTGTACCTAACTATATCAAAGAAAATAATTTAAGCTTAGTGGGTGATCCTATGCCATTGAACGAATTGGAAAATCCAATCGATTGGGATACTCAAAAAGAATTTAGCTTTACTTACAACATTGGTTTAGCTGGAGAATTCACTGTTGATTTTGATAAAATCCCTACTATCAATACTTACGAAATCGAAGCTACTGAAAAAGAAGTGGAAGAAACTATCGAGAATTTGAAACAAAATTCTGGAGAGCAAATTCACCCAGATACAGTAGAAGAAGGTGATATGCTTTTTGGTGTTTTCACTCAAGGAGAATGGACTGAAAAATCTGCTATCCCTTTCAAAGCTATCAAAGAAGAAGCTAAAGGTACTTTCATTGGTGCTGCCAAAGGAGATACTTTAACATTCGACCTTCAAGCTACTTTTGTTGACGAAAAATCAATCGAATTGGCTACTGGCAACAAAACTGGCTTAGTAGGTGAAGTAACTTTCACGATTGAAGATATCACTCGCAATGGTGTTGCTGAATTGAATCAAGCATTTTTTGATAAAGTATTAGGCGAAGGTAAAGTAAGTTCTGAAGAAGAATTCCGTAAAGAAATTCTAGAAATCATCAAAACTAACTATAAGCGTGAAGCTGAATATTTATTGAGAATTGACGCTGAAAAAGCTTTATTAGAAAACATCGCTATCGAATTGCCAGAAGATTTCTTACGTGATTGGTTAATCCAAGTAAACGAAGGAAAATTCACTCCAGAGCAAATTGATCAAGACTTCGAAAATGTTAAGAAAGACATTCGTTTGAACTTAATCAAAAACGAAGTGGCTACTCAAAACGAAATCAAAGTAGAATATCCAGAAGTGCTTGAAAGAACAAAAGAAATGATTCGTGGTCAATTCGGCATGTATGCGTCTGCTGACAATAGCATGGACGAAATGATTGAGCGTATTGCTAATGGATATTTAACTGATAAAAATAAGCAAGACAACTTCATGAAAATGTTCAATGAAGTATATGCAGCCAAAGTTTCTGACGTGATTTTAGCAAACGTTAAGACTGAAAGCAAAACTATTAGCGTAGATGAGTTCAAACAAGTTGTAGGAGCGTAATCTATTGTAGAATTAGTGAATTGTGATTGAGTGATTTTAGTCTCTCAAATATCAATTCAACAAAAAATCCCGTAAGGTCAACCTCTGCGGGATTTTTTGTTTTTATAATGTATGCATTAAACTCATAAACTTTAATCTCATAAACTCCTAGAAGCCTATTTTTTCTCGCTGTTGCTGATTTTGAATAAGTCTATAAGCCTCTACCAAAACACGTTCCTCAAACTTACCTCTCCAGTAGTCTGATTCTCTTTTTAGTCTTTCTATTTCAAGTTGCAGTTTTTCCATTTCATTTTCTGAATTGAGCATTATTTTGGGTGTGATTACCTCTTCTCCAAAAAGCTCTAATACATTTATGTCTAGCAAACTGGCTATTTTTTGTGCCCTGCTAATGGTCAATTCAGTTTTACTGCGTTCGATGTCACCAAAGGCAGTTGTTGAGATTTGTAAAAGTTCTGCCATGTTCTCCTGAGAGTATCCTTTTAGCAGACGAGCTTGTCGTATTTTTTCTCCAATTTTCATAATTATCACCTTTTCTGATAAATTCTCTGTAAAACTGATGAGAATTATTTCATAGTTTTTGCATCTTTGCTGTCGAAGATTTTTTGAATAACACCAAAAATACTTCGATTAGTTTCAAAATTATAGAGAGAACTATTTGAAGGTTTTAAAAGTTATTAAAGCACAATCTCATTAAATTCCTTAGCATGCAATTGCTAAAATGGTTTATTTGATTTAATTTAACAATCGACATATTTTCAATTTTATAAATTACCGTTATGTTTCCAAAAGAATTAAGTTCAGAAGAATTCAGAAAATACGCCGTACACCATAGAGGTTTGAACGGTTTGGCAGTAGACCAGTACATGAATCAGGCAAATAATATTGGCGGTACTAGTCGTCCATTCATTGAAGATATGACACAGTACATCATTGAAGAACGTCCAATGCGTTTTGCTCAAATTGATGTTTTTTCACGCTTAATCATGGATAGAATTATCTTCATGGGTGTTCCTGTGGATGATTATATGGCTAATATCATCGTTGCTCAGATGTTATTTATGGAATCTACAGATGCCAAAAAAGACATTATGATGTACATCAATTCACCAGGTGGCTCTGTATATGCAGGTTTAGGTATTTATGATACTATGCATTATATCCGTCCAGATGTTTCTACTATTTGTACTTCATTGGCAGCGTCGATGGGTGCAGTATTGTTGGCGGGTGGTACGGCAGGTAAGCGTTCGGCTTTACCCCATGCACGTATCATGATTCACCAACCTTCAGGTGGTGCTCAGGGACAATCACGTGATATCGAAATCACTGCGCGTGAAATCGTTAAAATCCGTAAAGAATTATACGAAATCTTAGCACAACACTCAGGAAAATCATTTGAAGAAATAGAAAGAGATTCAGACCGTGACTACTGGATGCGTGCAGAAGAAGCAAAAGAATACGGTTTAATTGACGAAGTATTGACAAGAGTATAAAATATTCTTGATACAATAAGTAAATTAAATGAGCGTATAACTAAAAATGCTTATTACTTCCATAGAAGTAGTAAGCATTTTTTATTTTTAAATCTGTAATTTTACGAAGGAAATAATGAAGGCACAATTTTGTGTGTAAAGATATGAGACAACAGCAAGCCCATTGCGTTCTTTGCGGACGTAAGCAAAACGAAGTAAAATTGTTGGAAGGTATGGATGGCCACGTTTGTAACGAATGTGTAACACTAGCCTATGAAGTAGTTCAGCAAGAATTAAGTACTGAAAAGAATAAAAAAGGTAAAAACAATAAAGCTGTAACTCCAAAATTCAATCTGGTAAAGCCAATTGAAATGAAGAAATATATTGACCAGTACGTAATTGGGCAATATGAAGCTAAGAAACACCTTTGTGTAGCCGTTTACAATCACTATAAGCGTTTGATGCAACATGATGTAAAGACAACATTTGATGATATTCAGATTGAAAAATCAAACATCATCATGGTGGGCGAAACTGGGACAGGTAAAACATATATGGCAAAAACCATTGCTAGAATGTTGGAAGTACCTTTTTGTATTGCTGATGCTACGGTAATTACTGAGGCAGGATATGTGGGCGAAGACGTAGAAAGTATCTTAACACGTTTATTACAAGCTGCCGACTACGATGTAGAGAAAGCTGAAATGGGCATTGTGTTTATCGATGAAATTGATAAAATCGCTCGTAAATCTGATAATCCTTCTATCACTCGTGATGTATCAGGCGAAGGTGTACAACAGGCCTTATTGAAGTTATTAGAAGGGGCTGTAGTAAACTGTCCGCCACAAGGAGGTAGAAAGCACCCAGACCAAAAGATGATAGCAGTAAATACTGAGAATATTCTTTTTATTTGTGGTGGTGCTTTCGATGGTATCAAACGTCATATTTCAAAACGTTTGAATACTCGTCCCATCGGTTTCAGTTCAGACGATACGTTCTTGGATATGTTTGAAGAAGAGAATGTAATGAAGTTTGTTACTTCTCAAGATTTAAAATCATTCGGTTTGATTCCTGAGCTATTAGGACGTTTGCCTGTAGTAACTTATTTAGACCCATTAGACCACAAGACGCTGTTATCTATTTTGACAGAGCCTAAGAATGCCATTACTAAACAATACCACAAATTATTCGAAATGGAAGGCATTGACTTACAATTCGAACCACCAGCGTTAGAATACATCGTTAGTCAGGCAATGGAATATAAATTAGGGGCAAGAGGTTTACGTTCAATCTGTGAATCAATCATTACGGATGCGATGTTTGAACTACCGTCTCAAGACGAAATCAAAGAATTTAAAATTTCGCTGGCTTATGCTCGTGAAAAATTTGAGCGAACCGTTTTTCATCAAATGAAAAAAGCCGCTTAACTAATATTTACTACCCCAACAAACATGAGTCATCCCGAATTTTGGGCAAAATTTGTCCACAAGATATTGTGAATGGCTATTCTTATTCTGTAAA
>NZ_JBWKYN010000156.1:0-14315 GCF_059423785.1 Arcicella sp. GW458-12-2-14-TSB2
CATTTGAAACAGGTGTTTTTGTTATGCTAGTTCTGAAAAAAACATTCCTTATTCAAAAAACATATAAAATTTACCGTACAATAAGTTTTCAAAAAAGAGTTTTATGATTATTTGGGAAATTGAATGAATTACTGCAAATTGATATTTTCATACTAGCTTAATTTAAAATAACTTTCCCCCTAAAAGTACTACTAATAGTTTCGTATAATAGCGAGTTAGTAGTTAAAACAAACAATATGCGAACACTACTAACACTCTTTTGTTTTATTATTTTAATTCAAGGATTTGGTCAATCTTCTCAAATTAATAAAATAGAGAGCGAGATTAAAAAAAGTTCTAACACTGAAAAGTTTGAAAAGCAAATTATTGATTTAAACAATGATGGGAAAAACGATATTATTTACTTATATGGATGTGGCGAACCAAACTGTATTACAGTATTCTTAAATATTGATGGACAATACAAAGAGCAACTGCATGAACAATGTAATTCTTATGTTTTATGGAATATTGACAATAAAAAAATGTTATATGTAAGTTTGACTCACTGTTGTGGAGAAAGCCCTTATTTATCAAATAGAGTATTTGAATTTAACGAAAGTGCTGCGGTTATTAAGGAAAATTATGTTTTGACCAATAGCTATTATACAGAAAACACATACCTTTTAGAGCCTTTTATTTATTTAGCAAATCCTTTTTTTGTAAAAGTAACCATAGACAATTACAATTTAAGGTTTTCACCAAGTATTGATAAACTAGAGGGAAAAGTAAAAGAAACATTTACCTATGCTTGCGAAGATGGCACTAATATTATTGCTAAAATCAAAATAGCATCAAAAATTAAAGTTCTATCTGAGATGATAGAAAAAGACAGAAAGTGGCTATTCGTTGAAGTAGAAAATAGCACGATTGCAGGAAAAGAAAACTGTAATCCGATAAGTTTTGAGTTCAAACATCAGAAATTACGAGGTTGGATAAGCGATAAATATGTCACGAGAGAATAACTATAATCGAAATATAGATTAAAATGTCAATAATAGAGTATTATTTAAGACGCTTAGGATTAGAGGAAAGTCCACAACAAGCAAAACTACTAAGAGAAATAGTATTATCTGGAAAGTCGGAGACTGAGGTAATTGATAATTTTAGAGATTTCATTATGGCTCAGTCTGAACTTCATACTGACACTATCACTATAATAAACAGCTCAATTCTGACTGGGTATGGTTCAGAATATCTTGGGCTTGGAGGAGATGATTATTGTTTGAAAATTAGTTTATATAAACAGTTTACAGAAAAATTTCCTGAAGCTTTTGGTCTAAAAATTCATTACGCTGACTGTTGTTTTATGGGTAATAGGCCAATAGAAGAATTTTATCCCATTCTTAAAGAAGGAATGCTTGCAGACAAAAAAAACGTTCATTCCCTTTCTGCTGATTTGGTCGATTTTATCAAGGATAGTAAATTTGGTTTAGAATTTAGCATGTTTCTTTTAGATAAATATTATCTGCCATGTGACCAAGATTCATTCAATGAGTACATTGATGACTTCAAAGAATTTTATACTAGTGAAGAACAGCAAAATTACCTAAATAGTCTTGTCTGGAAAGATGAAAGCACTTATTTATCAACATTAATGTAACAATATTCAATCCTAATCATAACTTTAAAATACCCATGAACATTTCTACTAAACTTGACAAACTACACTATCAAGTAAAGACAAACAAATGGCTTCGGTATTTTACTGTTTTTAATCGTATCGCTTTGGCTGCGGGATTTATTCCTTCTGGTTTTGTGAAGATTATGGGAGAAAGATTTACGTCATTATCTGTGAATCATCCAATGGGAAATTATTTGGAGGCTCTACACCATACAGGCTATTATTACACATTTATTGGTGTTGTACAGGTAACGGCGGCTATTTTATTACTAATCCCACGAACGGCAACCCTTGGAGCTGTACTTTATTTTCCCATCATCTTAAATATCACAATTCTATCATTCGCCGTGCGTTTTGATGGTTCTCTTTTTTCTGCTCCCTTAATGGTATTGGCTAATCTGTATTTGCTTTGCTGGGATTACGACAAATTAAAATATATCTTTCCCTTCAAACACACAACTACAATACCAAGCGACTTATCCAAAGAATATACTGTGAGCAATAAGTTTCCAATTGGCTTTTTTGCAGGTGTTTTTACTGATGTTGTGATACTAGGATCAATATTGTTTAATCTTTATGAGATAAGACCTTTCAATACCTTAGGCGATTGTCAGACACAATGCAAGGACAGTAGTAATCCTGAGGCGTGTGAAAAATTCTGTGATTGTATTCATACGCAAGGGCAACCGCTTGAAAAATGTTTAGAAGAATATAATAAGCGGTGAGCTTTGAGTTGTAAGCTTTGAGCTAAAATAAAATATCTGCCATTCTTAGTTTTATCCTCCTACTTATCTCATTAATCATTCATTATATATTCTCGGTGTTGTTTACCCCATTTTATCATTTCTAGAATGATTGGCCCAAACGATTTACAATAGTCTGTTGATTCATACTTAAAATGGCAGATTTGACAACTTTTAAAAGTTGTCAAATCTATTTATTTATGTCAGATTACTCTAATACACCCACATAATTGAATGGCGTAATTCTTCTTAATTCATATTTTACTTTATCACTGATTTCCAAGCTATCGATAAATTCAGAAATCGTTTTTTCTGTGATTTTATCGTTTTTACGGGTCAATGCTTTCAAGGCTTCGTAAGGCTGTGGATAGCTTTCTCTTCTTAAAATCGTTTGAATTGCTTCTGCCACAACTGCCCAATTGTCTTCCAAATCAGCATTGATAGCTTCTTGGTTCAATTCTAATTTATTCAAACCACGCAATAAAGCCGTCAAAGCAATTAATTGATGACCAATAGGTACGCCCAAGTTTCTTAATACTGTAGAGTCTGTTAAATCTCTTTGTAAACGAGAAACTGGCAGTTTTGCCGCTAAAAACTCATACAATGCATTAGCGATTCCCACATTTCCTTCTGAGTTTTCAAAATCAATCGGATTTACTTTATGTGGCATTGCTGACGAACCAACTTCACCTGCTTTGATTTTTTGTTTGAAATAGCCCATCGAAACATACGTCCAAACATCACGGTCTAAGTCTAAAACGATATTGTTCAATCGCTTTAAGTTATCCATTAATGCCGCAAGGTTATCGTAATGCTCTATTTGCGTCGTGTATTTGCTACGTACCAAACCCAATGAACTTACAAACGAATTACCAAATGCAATCCAATTGTTTTCTGGATAAGCCACGTTGTGTGCATTGAAATTACCTGTTGCTCCACCGAATTTTGCAGAATATGGAATGGTTTTCAATAAATCCATCTGGCGTTCCATTCTTTCTACAAACACCATAAACTCTTTGCCCAAACGTGTAGGGGAAGCAGGTTGTCCGTGTGTATGTGCTAACAATGGTACATTTTTCCACTCTTCGGCCAAGGCCTCAATCTTAGCAATTACCTCTTCTAATTTTGGCACCAATACTTCATTCATGGCTTCTAATAAAGACAATGGAATGGCAGTATTGTTAACATCCTGAGAGGTAAGTCCAAAGTGAATAAATTCAAGGTATTCGTTGATACCGAATTTATCTAGTTTATGTTTGATAAAATATTCAACCGCCTTGACATCATGGTTCGTTACTTTCTCAGTTTCCTTAATCCAAAGGGCATCCTCTTCAGAAAAATTAAGATAAATGTCGCGCAAGGCAGAAAATAAATCTTTATTGATTGATTCTAATTGAGGCAAAGGTATTTCGCAAAGTGCAATAAAGTATTCTATTTCAATACGAACACGATATTTGATCAATCCAAATTCAGAGAAAAAAGGAGCAAGGCTTTCTACTTGCTTGCGGTAACGCCCATCAATGGGAGAGATTGCGGTTAATTGATTGAGTTGCATTTTTAATGAGTGATTGAGTGATTGAGCCATTGAGCGACGATTCCAACTCAAAATTCAATCCCCTCAAAATGTTTAAGGAAAAGGCAAAGGTACAAAAGAATTATTGAGCTACGATTTAGGAAATCATTTTCGTATTCATTTTCATAAATTTAATACGAATTATCGCTAAAAAACACCAAACTTGCATATAGATTGATGCTTTTATTACTTTAATTGAGTACAAATTATATTTTTAAAAACGAATTCGGCTTTGTCATGCTTCTGAATCCCAAATTGTTAGCCACTTTATTGGCTATCGTTATTGCAGCATTTATTACTTCTTTCCTTTCTTTTCTGCCCGAATCGAATGGGAATGTGCTGTTTGTCAGTTTTGTTGCTTCGTTGATTGTAGCAGGAATTCTTATTTACTTCGTGTTAGATTATTTGGTTTTTCAAGAAATCAATAAGATGTATGATTCTATCAATCGATTAAAAATCAAAGATTTTGGTGTCTCTAGAAAGAAGTTATATAAAAACAATAACCCTTTGAAGAAACTGAATGACGAGTTGTTTGTATATGTATCCAAAAAAGAACAGGAAGTAACCGAACTTAAGCGTCTGGAAAAATATCGTCGTGAATTTTTGGCGAATGTTTCACATGAATTAAAAACGCCCATTTTTGCTGCACAAGGCTTTGTACACACGTTGTTGGATGGTGCGATGGACGATGAAAATGTTCGTGAACGCTTTTTGATAAAGGCTGCTAAAAGTTTAGACGGACTGGATATTTTGGTAAAAGATTTACTGACGCTCTCGCAAATGGAAACAGGCGATATTAAAATGCACAGAGAGCGGGTAGACATCAAACAAATAACCAAAGAAGTATTTGAACAATTAGAAGGCAAGGCGAAAGCGAAAAACGCTACCTTACAAATTAAATCACCACAGCCATTGGTTTGGGTAAAAGCGGACTCTCAACGTATTGGGCAAGTAATAACAAATTTAGTAGAAAATGGCATTAAATACGGCAATGAAAACGGGACAGTTATTGTAAATTTTGAAGAAGATAAAAAAGACTGGAAAATATCCATTAAAGACAATGGACCGGGTATTGCCCCAGAACATTTAAACAGAATTTTTGAGCGGTTTTATAGAGTAGACAAAGCCCGCAGTCGTTCGGATGGCTCTTCAGGCTTAGGATTAGCCATTGTAAAGCACATTTTGAATGCCCACAGAACCAAAATTTCAGTAGCTTCAAAGCCCGAGAAGGGCACAACCTTTTCGTTTAAATTAGAGAAATCGGAGGTTGTGGCTTAAATTTTAACAATCTAAATTCTACATATTACATGAAACGACGAACATTTCTTAGCCTTTTGGGTATATCGCCCACTATTTTATTAAACTCATGCAATAACGGGCTAGATTCACCTAAAGCAGCCACCATATTTACGGGTATTGTAGTTGATGAAAATGAAAAGCCTTTAGAGGGAATAGGCTTTCAGTTTGCAGGAGATACTGGGGGATTTAACCCTGATGTAACTTTTGACCTAAATACCAAGACAGATGTAAAAGGATATTACTACTTCGAGAAATTTATTCCTAAAGGCACACGTTTTATTACGTTTAAACCAACTGGAATCATGGAGTATGATAGTGGGAATTACGATTATCTGTGTCTAGTAAACGGAGTTTATCAGTCAAACATACCCTTCAAAACTGAAACAAAAAATGAACTAAACTTTAAATTTGTTAAAAGAAAATAGCACCATATTATGAAAACTTTAAGATCTATAAGGATATATCAAACACCTATTTAGCCTACTATTGTAAACTTCTAACCCTATAAATATCATGAAAAGACGTTTGATTTGTTTGTCATTATTATGTTTACTAAGCCAGTTTTTGATAAGCTGCTATGATAAATGTAACAATCAAGATTTGCTTCCTTTATATGGTTCTTTATCATTGTTTTATCAAAAAGGAGATGGCCAACCATATTTCCCTGTTAATACTGCTAACCCTATATTACCAGAGGTGTTAACTGGATTAGTTGTAACAGATGAAAACAAAAAACAATATTCTGTTTCATATCCTCAAGTTAATGGAAGCTATAGAATTCGTATTGATAATTTCTTACAATTTGAGGACTATAAGGCATTAAAAGACGGTCTAATTTTAAGTAAAGTATTCTATCTAAAATTTAACGATAATAACGGACCAGATACTTTACAAACACGTATTACCTTTAAAAATGATGAATGTAATCATCCATTTATCCAAGACTTCACAGCCTTAAATCATAACAATTTAATTACTCCGATTAATAAAGATTGGTACAATGATATTGTATTGGTTGTCAAAAAATAGTTTAAAGTATCATTATATTTTAATTTTAACAACCTACATTCTACAAATAATATGAAAAGACGAACATTCCTTGGTGCTTTGGGCATATTGCCACCTATGCTTTTTTCTTGTGGAAAAGATGAATTTCCAGACCGTCTAACTATCATTACTGGAAAAGTAATTGATGAAAACGATATGCCCGTCGTAGGCTTGAAATTTCAATTTAGTGGATATTACTTAAAAGGTCTTTCTCCTATTCCCACCTTTGATGCTACTGGAGAAACCAATAAAGATGGAATTTATACTATTTCATACATGGTTAACTATGGACAAACTGAATTTCTACCAGAAAGTAATACAAACTATGATTTAATGACTAAATATATGATTTACGTCTGGAAAAATAATCAATATGAGAAAGTAGGGAACCCTGTAGGCCCAATAATTTATGGTGAAACAAATACTTTTAATTTTCAACTTAGAAAAATGTAATTAAAAAACAACTAAGCCCCAAACTCACTTTTAAAAGTGGATTTAGGGCTTAGTCATAGAAAAATATTAAATTGCTGTTTATCAATTTTTTCAACCTCACAACCTCACAACCTCACAACCTCACAACCTCACAACCTCACAACCTCACAACGCTCCCGCACCCTCTTTCAATTTCTCTGCGTTTTCAGCAATTCTTAATTGTTCGATAAAATCACCAATTTCACCATCCATTACTACTGGTAAGTTATATACCGTATAGCCAATACGGTGGTCGGTTACTCTTCCTTGTGGATAATTGTAAGTGCGGATTTTATCAGAACGGTCACCAGAACCAACCATCGAACGACGGTCACCAGCAATAGATTCTTGTTGTTTGGCTAATTCAATATCATAAAGTCTTGAACGTAAAACGGTCATAGCCTTTTCAAAGTTTTTAATCTGCGAACGCTCATCCTGACACTGTACTACTAAACCCGACGGAAGGTGAGTAACCCTCACGGCTGAATACGTTGTGTTTACAGACTGTCCACCCGCACCCGAAGAACAGAATGTATCTTTACGAATATCATTCATATTAATCTGTACATCTACTTCATCTACCTCTGGCAAAACAGCCACAGTAGCTGCCGAAGTGTGGATACGTCCTTGAGATTCTGTAGCAGGCACACGTTGTACACGGTGAACACCCGATTCAAATTTCATTTTCCCGTACACGTCTTCCCCTTGAATATTGGCAATGATTTCTTTATAACCACCAGACGACGCTTGGGTATAGTCCATCAATTGAAATTGCCATCCTTGGTTAGCACAGAAACGTTGGTACATTCTGAAAAGGTCTCCTGCAAAAATCCCTGCTTCGTCTCCACCCGTTCCAGCACGAATCTCCATAATGATGTTTTTAGAATCGTTCGGATCTTTAGGAATCAACATTTCCTTGATGATTTTCTCGTACTCTTCTTTCTGAGGCAACAATTCTTCTAATTCCATTTTAGCTAACGCACGAAATTCTTCGTCTTTTTCTGTAGCTATTACGTCTTTTGCTCCTTCAATATTCGAGAGGATATTTTTGTACTCATTATATTTTAAAACTATCTTTTCAAGGTCTTTATATTCCTTACTGATGGTTTTATATTTCTTCATATCCGATACTACTTCGGGTTGCGTCATTTGCTGAGCAACCTCTTCAAATCTTTCACGGATGGCCTCTAATTGTTCTAACATATTTTTTCTTATTTCGGAAAGTTCAACAGCTTGATATTAGCAATTATAACCGAATAATGCGGCTAACTAAAAATCAGGGTGCAAAGATACAAAATTCTTTATATTGAATGGGGGTAAATGTTTATCTGATTGTCTTTTGCTTAGATACCCAAGTAAATAGCGCTACACTTATATTAAACCTTTTTCGTTATTAAGTCTCTAAGTACTATATTTTAAACTCCAAACGTCATGAAAAAGCTAAAAATTCATAAAACATTTCAATTGCTTTTTTTGTCATTAGCAATTATTTTGTTGGTAGCGTCTTGTGGGCCATCTTATGTTCGAGTTGATAGTCGCCGCCCTTATCCATATAGGTATGGGTATACATATCCAAATTATCCTAGATATCGCTATGTAGTTCCTCCGCCAAGGAGAGTAATAATAGTACCAAGAAATATTCCGCAAAGACCATATCATGGTAATGGACGATACAATGGTAGAAGAGGAAGATACTAAAATTATCCAGATAAATAAAAGGAAGTCGTGATACTTATCACGACTTTTTTCATGTTTCAGCCTTATCTTTACACAAATTTAGCAGATTACTTCCCAAAGACAACATGAAACAGCAACATCCATATTTTACTTTTTTTACAAGAACCTTTTGCTTGTTTATTATGACTAATCTCTTTTTAATCAGTTGTGATTTTAAGCGAATCGATACCACTGCAGCTGTTAAAGAATTGCATGAACGAGAAGTAAAACGCATTACGCCCGGACAGTTTACCGCACAAGTAGACGAATGGGGGAGTGTTATTGTAAAAAAACTCAATGCTGATTTAGCAAAAAACCTACAAGATGCTACCTTGAAAGACTCTCTAGCCAAAGCATATCGCGTAGAAATCACTTCTGGGAGCCCCTTGAAATTAAAGAATCCTGCTTGGGATAAAAAAATCAATGAAACACTGGATGCTTATCAATATAATGTTGAACATAACATTGCGCAAGTTGATAATATCCAAAAATCTGAAGACGAATCGTTTTTTTATTATACTTCACCTATTAAAGGGAATCAGTCTTTAACAAAACTTAGCAAAAAGCAATTAGTTGATATTAGCAAACAAGCTAAATTGGATAGTTTGGAGTTGAAAAAAGAAGGAGATTTTCTAGGACTATGGGTTATTAAATTTTCAAAGAAAGAGGTAGTAAGACTAGCCGACCCAAAACATTTGAAAGTGTTGAGTGAAAAATAGCAAAGCCTGATTAACTAAAAGGGGTAGCCAAATAGATTTGGCTACCCCTTTTAGTTAAATTATTATTTTGGTATGTCCTTTAAGCTGTCTAATCACACATTGCCCTTTCCTGATTGTAATTATCTACGACGACGTTTCTTTGCTTTTATTTTTCTAGTGCTTTTTGTAACCTTCACAGCCTTTGCTCTAGTCTTTTCTTCCAACTCCATAATTACCGAAGCAGCATTTTCTTTGCTTGTTTCATAAGCATCATTTAATACTTTATTTGAAGCCTGTAGTTTGGTATAATCTTCTAACAAATGATTATACTTTAAAACAATCGGTTCTATCACCTCTTTAAAGTCTGTTTGGCATTTCACCAACTCTTCGTCTTTCTTTTTACTTTGACTTTTCAACGTAAAATTCAAACTACTTAATTCGGCATTCTCTTCATGGAGTTTAGAAAGTTGAATTCCTTGACGACGATTTTGGTCTTGTAACTCAACAAGTTTCTTTGACTCAGTACAAGCAAAAAGGCTAATCGTTAGAAAAGCCATCATAATAAATAAACTTTTTTTCATTTTTATATTTAGGGTTAATTTGTGTCTAATAGACCTACAAATATAGTATAATTCTGATTAGTATTTTATTGTCAAATTAATACCTATTCCAACAAATAACTATTTGTTTATTTTTAGAAAGCCAATAATTATGAATACTTTAACTACGAAAACAAACATTTTTTTATAAAAAAACCTTGATTGCCGAACTTTCTTGATTAATTTTGCCTTAAATCTATATAATTAATAGAGTAATAGAAGTGCTTTTGACTACTCTTTTAGAGAAGAAAAAGGCAAAAACGACCAGATATCATGCAAAGTTTCAGAACTGAACTCGAAAATCCGCTTGTAGAGAAAGATATTATTGACTTGGCTCGCAAAATAGAATTATTCCGTGAAGGGAAAATTCACGAGGAAAAATTCCGTAGTCTTCGTTTGGCAAGAGGGGTATATGGCCAACGCCAACAAGGTGTACAGATGGTTCGTATCAAGCTGCCTTATGGAAAAATGACTTTCAAACAGTGGAAACGTATTGCTGATATTTCAGATGAATATTCTACAGGGAATCTTCATTTAACTACTCGTCAGGATATACAAATTCACTTTGTTTCTTTAGATAGAACACCTGAATTATGGTCGAAACTAGAAGAAGATGATATCACGCTTCGTGAGGCTTGTGGAAATACTGTTAGAAACGTAACGGCTTCGCCTTCTGCGGGTATTGACCCTAAAGAACCTTTTGATGTTAGTCCTTATGCAGATGCTACTTTCCGTTATTTCTTGAGAAATCCGATTTGTCAGGAAATGGGCAGAAAGTTTAAAATAGCTTTTTCAAACACCGACGAAGATACTGCCTTAACATATATGCACGACATGGGTTTTATTCCTAAAATCCAAGACGGGCAACGTGGTTTTAAAGTAGTATTAGGTGGAGGATTGGGTGCACAACCAATGTTGGCTAAGACATCGTTTGACTTTTTGGCTGCCGACCAAATCATTCCTTTCTTAGAAGCAACATTAAGAGTATTTGACCGTCACGGTGAAAGAAACTCTCGTCATAAAGCTCGTATTAAATTCTTGATTCAAAAAATTGGTTTTGAAAAACTAACAGAATTGATTCAAACAGAATGGATAGCTTTAAAAAGCAAATCGGTTGAAGTGGATGTAGAAGCAGGCAAGTGGAGCGTAGCAGATGATGAAATGCCTTCTAAAACAGCTTCGGAAGTAACTATTACGAATCAAGAGGCTTACGATTTATGGAAAGCAACCAATACTTTTGAACAAAAGCAAGCTGGTTTCTATGGCGTATATGTAAGAATACTGAACGGAAATATTCACTCGACTACTTCACGTTCTTTAATCGAACAATTAGACGGATACATTGCTGATGATGTAAGAGTAACTATCAACCAAGGTTTGATGTTGAAATTCGTTCCTGAGGCTAATCTACCTTATGTCTATTCAGTATTAGAAGCACATGGTTTTGCAGCGGCAGGTGCTAATTCAATGGCTAACATTACAGCTTGCCCTGGAACAGATACTTGTAATTTAGCGATTTCAGATAGTACAAACATTACTTCTAAATTAGAAGCTGTTATTACAGAAGACTTCCCTGAATTGATTCATAATAGCGATATTAAAATAAAGATTTCTGGCTGTATGAACTCATGCGGACAGCATGGTATGGCTAATATTGGCTTCCACGGTTCGTCTCTGAAAGCGGCTGACAAACGTGTTTTACCTGCCCTTCAAGTATTATTAGGCGGTGGAACAGTAGGTGATGGCGTTGGGCGTGTGGCTGATAAAGTAATTAAAGTGCCTTCAAAACGTGGTCCACAAGTATTAAGAGTAGTATTGAATAATTATGAAGAAAACGCACTAGAAGGCGAATACTTCAATGATTATTATGACCGTCAGGGTGAAAAATACTTCTATAACTTGTTGAAACCTGTTGCTGATTTAACTACGCTGAAAGAAGATGATTTTATCGACTGGGGTGCATCTGAACAATTCCAAACAGAAATTGGTGTTGGTGAATGTGCCAGTGTAATTATAGATTTAGTAGCAACGTTGTTGTTGGAGTCGGTTGAGAAAATGGAGTGGACAAGAAATGCTTACGAAGAAAATCGTTTGGCAGATTCAATCTACCATGCTTATAGCGTATTTGTAAGTGCAGCTAAAGCTTTGTTGTTAGACAAATCAGTAAGTGCATCTACACAAAGTGGTGTAATTGACAAATTTGACGAACATTTTGTAGCAACAGGTGAGATTTCTTTAAGTGGTCAAACATTTAAAGAATTGGTTTTACAAATCAATCAAAATGAACCTTCGCAAGAATTTGCTACCAAATATGTAGAAGATGCTGAGGCGTTCTTGGCATTGGCAAAAGCTTATCGTGACCAATTGACTTTGGTATAATTTACCTTATTTGAAATCAATCATCAATGGTGAGTGGATAGGCGTTATTCTGAGCCCTATTTATTCACCATTGTATTTATATAGATAAAAATGACTGGTTTAGAACATTTCAATACTTTAGACCCCAAACCCAAACTAACAGTAGTGGGCGCAGGGCCGGGTGACCCAGATTTGATAACCGTTAAAGCAATCAAGGCTTTGAAGGATGCAGATGTGGTGTTGTATGATGCTTTAATTGCTAATGAATTATTAGACTATTGTAAGCCCGAAGCAGAAAAAATATACGTGGGGAAACGTCCGGGGGAAAGCCATTCCCAAGATGCCATTAACTTTTTGATTGTTGAAAAGGCCTATATGTATGGCCATGTTATACGTTTGAAAGGCGGTGACCCTTTTATTTTTGGGCGTGGCATGGAAGAGATAGAATATGCTAAAGGTTTTGGTTTAGAAACAGCATACGTTCCGGGAATTTCATCGTCGGTAGCGGCGGCGGGTTATGCCAATATTCCTTTAACGACCAGAGGTGTAAGCGAAAGTTTTTGGGTAGTTACAGGGACTAAAAGTGATGGTTCATTATCAAATGATTTGCTGATGGCATTACAAACCAGTGCTACAATTGTGGTACTGATGGGTATGAATAAGTTGAGTATGATGGCTGAAATTTGTAAGACTATGGGAAAGGGAAACCTTCCAGTTGCCATCGTACAAAACGGCACTAGCAGTCAGCAAAAAGTTGGCATTGGCGTAGCAAAAGACCTAAAAGAAATTGCTGAAAGTAATCAATTGTCGAATCCAGCCGTCATTATTTTGGGCGAAGTTGTAAAATATGCCAGCTTGACGGAATTATCAGCCTTATCAAAAGATACTAACAGTAATCTGTAATTATATCATCATAAAAAACGCTCAACATGCCAAAAGCATATTGAGCGTTTTTTTATGTGTAATAGTTTTAAAACAACTCGCCAGTACGATATTTAGGTACAATGCCCAAATGTACATAGGCTCTTTCTGTGGCTTCTCGTCCTCGAGAAGTACGTTTTAAAAATCCTTCTTGAATCAAAAACGGTTCATATACTTCTTCGATGGTTTCTGCTTCTTCTCCACAAGCCGTAGCAATGGTAGATAAACCAACAGGCCCACCTTTGAACTTTTCCACAATCGTTGTTAAAATACGAATATCCATTTCGTCTAAGCCATTTTGATCAACATCCAACGCTAGCAATGCCATTTCTGCTATTTCTATCGTGATGATACCTTTCCCTTTTACTTGGGCAAAATCACGTGTTCTGCGCAATAGGTTATTGGCAATACGAGGCGTTCCTCGGCTACGACGAGCAATCTCAAAAGCTCCTGCATCATCAATCGGCGTATTTAAAATCTGAGCTGAACGTTTAACGATACTTGTTAGTAATTTCGCATCATAATACTCTAAGCGACAGTTAATACCAAACCTAGCTCTTAGGGGCGAAGTAAGCATCCCTGCACGAGTAGTAGCACCAATTA
Organism: Arcicella sp. GW458-12-2-14-TSB2; assembly: GCF_059423785.1. Taxonomy (NCBI): domain Bacteria; kingdom Pseudomonadati; phylum Bacteroidota; class Cytophagia; order Cytophagales; family Flectobacillaceae; genus Arcicella; species Arcicella sp. GW458-12-2-14-TSB2. Next base: position 13,692 of record NZ_JBWKYN010000156.1, read on the forward strand.
ACGTAAAAGGATTAAGCGAAATTTGCACACTTCTGGCATTTGGGCCAGAGTCTAACAGAATGTCAATCTTATAATCCTCCATGGCTGAATATAAGTATTCTTCCACGATAGGGTTAAGCCTGTGGATTTCATCAATAAACAATACATCAAAGGGCTGTAAGTTGGTTAACAAACCTGCTAAATCAGAAGGTTTGTCTAATACAGGCCCAGAAGTAATTTTGATATTGGCTTTCAGCTCATTCGCTACGATGTTAGATAGAGTAGTTTTCCCTAACCCCGGAGGGCCGTGCAAAAGAACATGGTCGAGGGCTTCTTCTCGTAACCGAGCAGCCGTTACAAATACCTGTAGATTTTCGAGTACTTTATCCTGTCCGGCAAAGTCATCAAAAGAAAGCGGTCTTAGTGCTCTTTCGATTTCCTTTTCCACCGACGAAAGTGTTTCTTTATTACCTTTTAAATAATCTTCTCTCATATGTTGATGGAAGCTAATTGAAAAACATTTGCCATAATCTTATATTTTTCAATTAATTCCCTTTGATTGATTCATTCCGAATGTTCAAAAATACGCCATTTTCTAATCTGATAAAAACATTCTGAAAAGGCTTTAGCTTTTAACCTTTTTTG